>CAZWRD010000073.1:0-12796 GCA_964636105.1 uncultured Bacteroides sp. | reverse complement strand
ATTTTTAAAAAATATGAATAGATTCATCAGTGTTTGTACATTAATTATATTATTATCAGCATTTCAAACATTAAATGCCCAAAGAATTAAAGGTGAATTAATTCTTGGTATGAATGCTACACAAATAGATGGAGACGAAGTTTATGGGTTTCACAAATATGGCTTTAATGTTGGAGTTGGAGCCATATTACCTTTCAGCAAACATTGGTCGTTAAGTGTCGAAACCATTCTCAATCAAAAAGGAGCTTACCAAAAAGCATCCATTGAAGGCGATACTTTACCCACACCTTATTATAATATCCGTATTAATTACTTAGAAGTTCCGGTAATGATACATTACGAAGACAGAGAAACCATGACAGCTGGATTGGGCTTTTCATGGGGACGTTCAGTTGGGATAGAAGAAATTGAACACGGGGCAAAAGTAGCTACTACTACATTGGCAGGTCCTTACAAACGCGACGATGTAAATGTATTGGTTGATTTCAGATTCAGAATTTGGGAAAAACTAAAATTCAACTTCCGATATGCATATTCCGTTTTTCCTATCAGAACCCGCACATTCACAAACTCAATCGGACAAACATGGGAAAGAACACAATACAACAGTTTGCTTACCGTTCGTTTGATTTATGTTTTTAACGAAGCTCCCGATTTAACCAAAAAGGAGAAGAAACAAAACAAATAGCATTATTTTTTAGGAAGGATCCACATCAACCACAATACGCAATTGCGAGAATTTTTCATTCTTTTTTAACTTATCTATCGCAAACTGAATATGTTCTTTAGCTTTCAGCAAATTGGCTTCACGCTCTAGTTTCAACAAAATATCTTTAAGATACATATTTTTCACTCTCGAAACCAAGGGATATTCGGGTCCTAAAACCCTTTTATCAAAAACAAACCTCAACGATTGGCTCAATTCAGCTGCAGCAATATTCAAAATATTAGGATCTTTGTGTTTCAATGTAAATTTTATCAATCGGTAAAAAGGCGGATATTTAAATTGCTTCCTTTCAATTAACTGATTATTGAACATTGAAATATAATCGTTATTAATAACATTATAGATAACTGCATGTTGTGGTTTATAAGTTTGAATAATTACAATTCCCCTCTCCCCTTTTCGGCCTGCTCTACCGCTTACCTGAGCCATCAATTGAAAGCTCCTTTCAAAAGCTCTAAAATCGGGAAAAGTAAGCATGGTATCAGCATTCAGGATGCCAACAACTCCAACATTATCAAAATCCAGCCCTTTTGTAACCATCTGAGTGCCTATCAAAATATCTATTTTCCTTTCTTCAAACTCAGAAATTATTCTACGGTATGCATTTTTAGTTCGTGTTGAATCCAAATCCATACGTTGAATTTTAGCTTCAGGAAAAATAATTTGCAATTCATCTTCCACTTTTTCAGTACCAAAACCTTTCATCATCAAAGCAGTACTGCTACAATCAGGACATTTCTCAGGAATTCGGATAGAATAACCACAATAATGGCATCGCAACTGATTCTGATATTTATGATAAATCAGAGAAACATCACAATTCTTACATTCAGGAACATAATGACAACTATCACATTCAAGCCTCAAAGAATATCCTCTTCTATTTTGAAAAAGAATAATCTGTTGTTTCTTCACCATTGCTTCTTCTATTTTCTTAAGCAATAAAGAAGAAAAATGCGATTGCATAGTTTTTTGTCGGGTTTCCATTTTCAAATCAGCTACCAATATTTCAGGCATCTGCACACCACCATATCTTTCAGTTAACTCTACCAAATGATATTTTCCGCTAAGCGCATTAAAATAGCTTTCAACTGCCGGTGTTGCCGAACCCAAAATCACATTTGCTTTGTGCAATGTTGACAGGTAAATTGCAGCATCACGTGCATTATACCTAGGCGAAGGATCATATTGCTTAAAAGAACTGTCGTGCTCTTCGTCAATAATGATTAAACCCAGATTTTCGAACGGAAGAAACATTGCCGACCGAGCACCAAGAATTATTTTATAACTTTCAGATTCATCATCATTTGAAATGTATATAACCTTATTCCATATTTCAACCCTTTGATTTTCGTTATATTTTGAATGATAAACACCTACTTTTTTACCAAAAAATCTTTGCAAACGATTTATAATTTGAGTAGTTAAACCAATTTCGGGAAGCAAAAACAAAACCTGTTTTCCTTGCTTAATGGTTTCTTCTATCAGTTTAATATAAATCTCAGTTTTACCACTCGAAGTAACACCATGTAGCAATACAATTTTATTATTTTCGAAACCAAGTTTTGCAGATTCAAAAGCATTTTGCTGGGCTTCACTCAAAATTATTTCATCAACCGTATTAACAGAATCAGTATATTCAAGACGACTTTCCGATTTTTCAAATATTTCAAAAACTCCTTTTTTTATCATAGAAGTTAATTGAGCTTCTGTAAATTCAGGATTTTTCAACAAATCTTTTTTCTTAATCTCATTTTTAAAATCTGAAAAATAGTTTGTAGCTTGCAAAAAAAATTGCAATAATTGTAATTGTTTAAATGCTTTTTTCTCAAGCTGATCAAACAATTGCTTTATCATTTCTTCTGTTTGATATAAATCAGATAACCTAACATAAGCCAACATTTTGGGCTTATAAGTTTCAGTAATTTCTTCTTCGGTAAGAATCACACCCTTTTCTACCAAAGTTTTTAAAAGTGGAATTATTTTTTGAAGTCCGGTAATTTCTGAAACTTCAGTTACAGTTAATGAAACTTTGGTGATTAATGCTTCAGCAACAAGTAATTCATTTTCATTTAACATCGAAAAATCGCCATCAAATAAAGGATTTATAACAATACTAGTTTCACTTGCCAATTTAAAAGCTGGAGGCAAGGCAGCATTCATTACTTCGCCGGTATTACATAAATAGTATTGAGAAATCCATTCCCACAATTTCAGTTGCTTTTCATTTACGATAGGTTCGTTATCTAAAATTGCTAAAATATATTTTATCGACTGATAATCGGGCGGTGTTTGATGAATTTTGCGGATTATAGCGGTATATATTTTCTTCTTTCCAAACTGAACAACCACCCTTTTCCCAATCCCAACAAAATCATTCATTTCATAAGGCACTCTATAGGTAAAATAACCATACAAAGGCAAGGGTAAAAGAATATCAACAAACAATGTAATTCGTTCCATTTGAAAATGAATTTATTACTAACTTCTAAAATCGTTTTTTTAATACTTCAAAGATATAATTTTTTTCTGATTTATTTTTTAAATGATTATTAAATAGCTTTAACAAATAATTTTAAAGCTAAACAATTAATTAGCGTAATTTTGCAGTCAATTTTTATTAAATATTTTTAATTTGAAAAAACAAAAAATATACACATATACCATCATTTCAATAGCCATAATCCTAATCAGCTGGGGATCAACTGGGCATAAAATGATAAATCAGAAAGCAACATTATCTTTTAATCAACAAATGATGCAATTTCTTGTTTGGACTTCCGATTTAACTAACCATGCTTCAGATGCAGATTATCGAAAAGATACAGATACATCCGAATCACCTAAACATTATATTGATATTGATAATTATCAAGATTTTGTGTTTGATCATCGTATTTTACAAGATTGGGATTCAATCATTAATGCATTTGGTTATTCTTCTGTTATCAATGAAGGCATTTTACCTTGGGCAACTGTTACAACTTTCGATACTTTAACGAAATGTTTTGCCCGACAAGATTGGAATAAAGCTATCTTAACAGCTGCTGATTTAGGGCATTATGTTGCTGATGGTCACATGCCATTGCATATCTCCAAAAATTACAACGGACAATTAACAGGAAATACGGGCATACACAGTCGCTACGAAAGTACGATGATTGGGAGTTACAGTTCACAAATTGTTTATTCTGGTGATACCAATTTGCAAGTAATTCAAAATGTAAATCAATATGTATTTAATTACATTTACAACAATTACAAATACAAAGATTCTATTTTAATAGCAGATAATCAAGCTAAAATAGCGGCAGGTGGAAGCACAACTTCAAGTGTTTACACACAAAACTTATGGAATAAAACCAAAGGATTTACTACTTTGCTATTTCAGAATGCTTCCCATGCCCTTGCCGAATTAATTTATACTGCTTGGGTAAATGGCGGAAGTCCTGCTTATACTCCAAATACAATTACAGAAAATAAAATCGGTAATGAAATTTCTGAATTTCAAGTATTTCCAAATCCTATTTCTGATTTTACCTATATAAATTTCAGTTTGAAAGAAAATACTGACAATTTGCATTTAAGCATAATAGATCAGAATGGAAAAACAATAAAGACATTAATAAATAACAATAAATATATAGCTGGAAACTATAATTTTAGATGGCAAACTGAAAATATTGCCAAAGGAAACTATTTTTGTGTGTTGAGAACTTCAAAAAGTTTGAAATCAATCAAACTTCTTCTTGTAAACTAAGTATTTGTAATATATTAACAAAATATTATTATTCAGCAAATTTACCAAAACGTTGAATTATCAATAAACACAGAAATAATTCAACAATCAATATAAAAAAAAACAAGTTTTTTTTCACCTGTTTTGTAAAAATTAGCTTTAAAATATATATTTTTGCTTAAATAATAAAAATTACAAACTATTTATTGCGGAAATTTATGGAAAACTCAACAGACAAAAACAACAGTTTCTTCAGGTTTGAAGATTTGAGAATTTATCACAAAGCTTTAGATTTTGTGGATTGGATTCAGGAAGCAACTAATTATTTCAGCGATGACAACAAACAAAGTCTTGCACTTCCAATGTTTAAAGCAGCTCATTCCATTGCAGTTAACATTGCAGAAGGTTCAGCAAGAAACAAAAGTCAGTTTGTTTATTATTTAAAAATGGCAAAAAGTTCTGTCAGAGAATGTGTGGTTTATACTACAATTGCAAAAAAACAAAACCTGATTACAGCTGAGGCTGAAGAAGAAGGAAGAAGGCAATTGATGGAATTAACCAAAATGATCGGCGCTTTAATTGCTTCATTGCAAAAGGCTCAGCTTGGCGGATTCGACGACAAACACAAAGATGATGTTGATTTTGATGATTAACCTTTTCTTTTATTGAATTTTGAAATTAATTTTAATTTAATTTATCACATTTATTAATATTTTTATTAAGTAGTATTACTATGGCTATACTTAAAGCATTTAAAGGGCTACGTCCTCCAACTGCAATTGCCAAAGATTTGGCATCAAGACCTTACGACGTTCTAAACTCAGCAGAAGCTCGCGAAGAAGCAAAAGGAAACGATTATTCGCTTCTGCATATTATTAAACCAGAAATTGATCTTCCTGTTGAAATGGACGAACATGATGAAGCTGTTTATCAACAAGCCAGAATTAATTTCGATAAATTTAAAGCTAACAAATGGCTGGTACAAGACGAAAAGGATAAACTTTATGTTTATGCTCAAACCATGGATGGCCGTACTCAATATGGTATTGTTGGCTGTGCTGGTGTTGAAGATTACTTGAATGGCATTATCAAAAAACACGAACTTACCCGTAAGGATAAAGAAGAAGATCGCATGAAACATGTTCGCATTACCAATGCAAATATGGAACCCGTTTTCTTTACTTATCCTGCTGTAAAAGAAATTGATGAGATTGTTGAAAACATCGTTAAAAACCAAAAAGCTGAATACGATTTTACTGCTGATGATGGTTTTGGTCATCATTTTTGGGTAATTAATGACGATGCAACTATTGCACGCATTACCGAATTATTTGCAACCAAAGTTCCTTTTACTTATGTTGCCGACGGACATCACCGTACAGCTGCAGCAGCTTTGGTTGGTAACGAAAAAAAGAAAAATAATCCTAATCATGATGGTACCGAAGAATATAATTTCTTCTTAGCTGTTCATTTTCCTGATAATCAACTGAAAATTATTGATTACAACCGTGTTGTAAAAGATTTGAATGGTTTATCAACTGCCGAATTAGTTGAAAAACTGAAAGCTGACTTTGATGTTAAAGAAGAAGGCAGCGAAATTTATAAACCAGGCAAATTACACGAATTCAGTATGTATTTGGATGGCAAATGGTACTCAATGACAGCCAAACAAGGAACTTACAACGATGCTGACCCAATTGGCGTATTGGATGTAACCATTTTATCTAATCTGGTATTGGATAAAATTTTAGGAATAAAAGATTTGAGAACCGACAAACGCATCGATTTTGTTGGTGGAATAAGAGGATTAGGCGAATTGAAACGCAGAGTTGACAATGGCGAAATGAAAGTTGCCTTTGCATTGTATGCCGTTTCGATGAAGCAACTAATTGACATTGCTGATACAGGCAATATAATGCCACCTAAAACAACCTGGTTCGAACCTAAGTTGCGCAGCGGTATTGTTGTTCATGAATTGGTATAACAAATATTGGTTTACAATACAAAAGAGGCAATCAATCTGATTTGCCTCTTTTTTTTAACATTTAAAATATGAATATATCAATATAAAGATTTGTAAATTTGTAAGTTGATTTAAATTTAAAAAACAAAATGAAAAAAACATTCTTTTACACAATTATTTGTCTGGCAATGCTTATAATGGCTTGCAGCAAAGGCGAACAGGGTCCGACAGGAAATGCAAATGTATATGGTAGTGGATACTACAATGTAAACTGGCTTTTTGATAATAACCAAAACATATATCATACAAAAATTGATGTACCCCAAATTACTCAGGATATTGTTGACAACGGTCTTGTTCAGGTTTTTGTGCTTTATGGCAACGAATGGTGGGCACTTCCCGATTTAAACGGTATTAATACAACTATTTATGGTATTGGCTTGGGTTATGTTTCACTTATAAATTCAAACTCCGATTTAACGACTCCCTCCTACCCAAGCAATTCAACATTTAGGGTGGTGGTAATTTCGTCGTACTACAAAAAAGCCATGCCGCAAGTTAACTGGAAAAACTACAAAGAAGTAAAAATTGCTTTGAATCTGAATGATTAGGTTGTGTTTCAATATAATACTTGAGGCTATTAAATTTCCTGAATTACAGCTACAATAAAATCTGAAATGAAATTTAAAATATCATTAATAATCATATTTTTAAGTATTTGCCAAATAAAGGCAATCGGACAGATTGTTATTAATGAAGTATGTCCTTACAATGCATCGGGTTTGACTGATGAAAACAACAAAGCCGAAGATTGGATTGAAATTTATAATACCTCATCAAATGCAGTAAATCTTGAGGCTTATACCCTTGAAAACAGCAAAGCTGAAAAATGGATTTTTCCCGATATTTGGCTCGGTGGAAACAAATTTTTAATCATTTTTGCTTCGGGCAACAGCAAAACCGACAGCATTTTACATTGCACTTTCAAAATTTCAAAAGAAGGCGATATTATCCGCTTATTCAATAAAACCAATCAGAAAATTGATGAATTGAGCTTCGGAAAAATCCAAATAAACCATTCGGCAGGCAGACAAACAGATGGCAACGAAAACATAAAAATATTCAATCAAGCATCGCCCGGAATATCAAACAATGCGAGCGAAGCCTTTGATGCTTATGCCATTAATCCGATATTTTCAATCCCTGCCGGATTTTACGATACGGAACAATTGCTTACAATTAAAAACCTTAATGCGGATACAAAAATTTATTACACTACAAACGGAAACCAAGCCGATACCAACGCCATACTATATACTCATGCATTATCTATTGATTCTATAACAGTTATTAAAGCATATGCCTTTAGCATCAATCCCCATATTTTGCCATCAGAAATTATTTGTAATACCTATTTTATCAATTACAAATCGGTATTGCCTGTTTTTTCAATAAGCACCAATCCTGATAATTTATGGGACTGGAATCATGGCATTTATGTTATGGGACCAAATGCCGACAGCATTTATCCTTACCATGGAGCCAATTTCTGGCAAGATTGGGAAATACCCGCACATATCGAATTTTTTGACGAAAACAAGCATTTGGTAATGATGCAGGATGCAGGAATTTCGATTAACGGTGGCTCGGTTTCCCGCACCCGTCCAATGCAATCGCTAAGGATTACTGCCCGAAAAATATATGGCGACAAGGATTTAAGCTATAAGTTTTTCGACCAAAAAAACATCAGCAATTTCAAAAGTATTGTACTTAGAAATTCAAGTCTCGATTTCAACAAAACCCATTTCAGAGATGGTTGTTTACATAAGCTTATGATCGGAAATCTGAATATCGATTTGCTAAGTTACCAGCCTTCAGTAGTTTTTATAAACGGAAAATATTGGGGAATCCATAATATCAGAGAACATTTCAGCAAACATTATATCTCTGAAAACTATCAATATAATGAAGATAGCGTTGATTTGCTCGAAGAAGACACCGCAATAATTGAAGGTAGTTTTGCCGATTTCGACAAAATGTTGCATTACATCACAACTAAACCTATGAACGTAAAAGAATATTTCGACACTACCAAAACCCTGATTGATGTTGAAAGTTTGAGCGATTATTTTATTGCCGAAACCTATCTTAGCAATACAGACTGGCCCTATAATAATCTGAAATACTGGAAATCGCATTGTCCGCAAACAAAATGGAGGTATATGCTAATGGATCTGGATATTTCGCTCGGAAATAATGGATGGGCGCCCGCCAGTATGGATTTGCTTGGAATTATCTTAAGCAGCTACGGCGATACAAATAAACATGTACAAATATTAAAAAGCCTGTTGAAAAACAATGAGTTCAAAACCTATTTTATAAACAGATATGCCGATTTGGTAAATACTATTTTTAGTACAGAATATATGAAAAAACATATAGAAACTGTAAAAAACAAAATAGAACCCGAAATGCCACATCACTTTGCACGATGGGGAAGTAACACAAATGCCTGGAATTATGAGATAAACCACGTTGTAATGCCCTTTGTAGAAAACAGACCTGATTATGCACTCAAATTTGTAGAAGATACCTTTAAAATGAAAAAGCAGATAGAAATCAGTCTCAATGTATTTCCACAAAACGGAGGACTTATCAAATTAAATACCATAAAACCAAGCATTTTGCCTTGGCAAGGGAAATATTTCGATGGAAACCCGATAACACTTTCTGCCATTCCCAATCCCGGATATCACTTTAAACAATGGCAATCAACAAATACAGCAATAAACCATTCAACACAAACAAGCATTACACTAAATGCCGACACAAACACCTTGTTTACAGCTATTTTTGAGCAATATCTAAACAATAACGAAATAATAGTATATCCCAACCCTGTAAAAAACATTCTAAACCTCGAATTTATTCTTGAAAACGAAAGTAATGGCATCATAAGAATATACACACCAACACTTAACATAATAAAAGAACAAACTATAGAAGCAAAACAAGGTTTAAATTCGGTAAAAATATCCGTTTCCGACTTAAAAGCAGGTATTTATATTATAAAAATTGAATTTCCAAGCAATCAACTAATCGGGAAATTTATAATAGCACTATAAATCCACAGATCACAGATTTACAACTTGATTATCAATAATAAAAATAATTAGTATTGATTAATTCTCAATTTGATTTTTATAAATTTAAATGATTAATTTCTGAGATAATATACATTATTAAAAACAAAAAATAAGTTCGATTATAAATAAAAGTTTTGTAAATTTGTAAATATTAAAAAATTACTTCATGATTAACATTGAATCCTTATTTAAAATATCTTATGGAATTTATTTGGTAAGTTCTGGCAATAAAAACAAAGGAAATGGCTTTATTTCAAATACCGTATTTCAGATTACTGCCGAACCTGCCCGTTTTGCAGCAAGTTGTAATAAGGATAATTACACAGCCGAATTAATTAAGCAAACCAATACTTTTTCGGTTTCAATATTAAAAGAAGAAGCTTCATCAGACTTAATCGGAAAATTTGGTTATAAATCTGGTAAAGAAATAAACAAATTCGAAGGGATGAATATCCAATATGGCGAAACCGGAGTTCCGATTGTAATGAATGACAGCATTGCTTATCTGGAATTTAAAGTAGTTCAATGCATTGATATTGATACCCATTACCTTTTTATTGGCGAATTGCTAAATGCAGAAATTATTGAAGATATTTCAGAACCTATGACTTATGCTTATTATCGCAAAGTTAAAAAAGGTTTCTCGCCCAAAAATGCACCAACTTACATCGATAAATCAAAACATGAAAAACAAACAATAGTCATAGAATCAAAAAAATACAAATGTCCGGTTTGCGGATATATTTACGATGATGCTGTTGAAAATATAAAATTTGCCGATTTACCCGATGATTGGGTATGTCCTTTATGCGGCGATGAAAAATCAGACTTTATTGAAATTTAATCACATATAATAAAAAAAATCATGGAAAAAAAATCATTAAAAGGAACTCAAACAGAACTAAATCTGTTGAAATCATTTGCAGGTGAATCTCAAGCCCGCAATCGTTATGAATTTTTTGCAAGTGTTGCAAAAAAAGAAGGTTACGAACAAATTGCAGCTATATTTCTGGAAACTGCCGGACAGGAAAAAGAACATGCCAAACGCTTTTTCAAATTTCTGGAAGGTGGAATGGTAGAAATTACAGCTATGTATCCTGCCGGAGTTATCGGAACTACTATGGAAAACCTGAAAGCTGCTGCTGAAGGAGAAAACGAAGAATGGACTGATTTATATCCACATTTTGCTGAAGTAGCTAAAGAAGAAGGATTTCCTGAAATAGCTACAGCTTACAAAATGATAGCAAAAGTAGAAGCCGAACACGAACGCAGATATCTGAAATTATTACAGAATATATCTGAAGATAAAGTATTTATGAAAGAAGGCAAAGTTTGGTGGAAATGCTTAAACTGTGGTTATGTATATGAATCAGTTAAAGCTTTGGAAAACTGTCCTGCTTGTTTACATCCAAAAGCATATATGCAAGTAAGAGAAGACAATTACTAGTTTTTGAAATATTAAAACACAGTAATTTAAACAAAAGCGGTTTTATTTCGTTATGAAATAAAATCGCTTTTTTACATTCAACGATTAACAAATAATAAAATGCACATTTTCAATAAAATATTTGTTTTGCCCGAAATGAAGGCATCAGAAATCATTATCAATAATCCATATTTGATTTTGATGTTTGAGCATTTTGAAATCAAACTCGAAGTCAGAGAAAAAACCATCGCACAAATATGCAACGAGAACAATATCAATAAATCTCTTTTCCTAACCATCGCAAATTTGTTTAATGGCTTTAAACCACAACCCATTACTGAATATATTTCCAAAGATATTCAATCAATTATTAAATACCTTGGAAATAGTCACAAATACTATATTAATGAAATATATCCTCAAATTCAGGAAATTATAAAAAATATTCACAAAATAAACACCCATTCTGAAATCCTGATGATAGAAAAATTCTTCGACAAATATTTTGAAGAAGTTAGCGAACATATGGAATATGAAAACAATGTGGTTTTTCCTTATGTTTTAAATTTGGATGCCCAGCTCACCAACAAAAACAATAATTATAAGCTAAATAGCTATTCTGTAATCGAATACCGTGAACATCACAATGATATTGAAGAAAAACTAACTGATCTGAAAAACCTGCTGATTAAATATTTACCAATTGAAAATGACCAGAATTTAAGACGAAAATTATTATTCTATTTATTTGAACTTGAATATGATCTGAATATACATTCTCAGATTGAAGATAATATTCTGATACCTTTAGTAGAAAAGATGGAAAACCAAATTTCTGAAAAATGATACTAAAGCGTGTAAATATTATTATTTTGGAAGCATCCGCAATTATTTACGATGGGCTTTGTAAAGTAATTTGTAATTCAGCTTTTGAATTCAATTTTCATTTTGCAAACAATCTGAATGAAATGTATCAGCTAAACCTCAGATATAATGCCGAAATTGTTATTTTAAATCCGCTTTTGATTCAAAATATCGGAAAAGATTTTCATTCTTCACAAAAAGAATTTACAAATACTCGCTGGATAGCTTTAATTTATAGCCATATAGACAATCAGTTACTTAGCCTGTTTGATGGAGTAATCGGGATAAATGATGCACCTATTGAAATTAATAACATCCTAAAGAAGAATCTGAACATTGAAAACCCATCAATCAATCAAAATTCTCAAAACGAAAGTCTTAGCGAAAGAGAAATAGATGTTTTAAAACTGGTAGTAAACGGAAATGCCAATAAAGATATTGCTGACAAGTTGAATATCAGTATAAATACAGTGATTTCACATCGCAAAAACATTTCTCAAAAAACGGGTATCAAATCAGTTTCCGGATTAACCATTTATGCAGTTGTAAACAACTATATTTCAGTAGATAATATGTAATAGATCTTTTATCTCATCATAATTAATGAAAGAAATGGAATTCATAACAATGCATAAATATTCTTTAGAATGATTCTAAATAATTATTACCTTTGCACAAAATTACAAGATTTGAAACACTGGGTTAGAAAAATATCGAGGTTCTTTTTGCTAATACTCTTTTGGGGGTATTACGGAAGTATTACTTTATTTACTCATACCCATATTGTTAATGGAATAATCATAGTTCATTCTCATCCTTTCAATTCAGGAACAAAGGAGAATCCTATAAAACATCAGCATACTGCAAACGAGTTTTTACTTATCCAGTTTTTAGCACATTTTTTAGCAACTATTTTATTCTTTACATTTTC
>CAZWRD010000072.1:0-14982 GCA_964636105.1 uncultured Bacteroides sp. | reverse complement strand
CCGGAGCTTTTTGCTCCGATTGACCACCTCCGAACTCCGATACCGGAGCTTTTAAGTCCGATTGACCACTTCTGAACTCCGATGCCGGGGCTTTTTGCTCCGATTGACCACCTCTGACCTCCGATGCCGAAGCTTTTTGCTCCGATGTCGGAGGTCGGAAGGGGGATACCCCCACTTCGGAAGTACCCCCAAGGTGCTTTGAAGTCCTTAGTCAAAACAGCTTATTATACCTGTGTATTGGTACTTTCTTTGCGTTTGGTACCCGGAAATCTTTTTTTCAAATCTTCAACCACTGCTTTTGCACCCTGTACATTATGACGGGCTGCATCTTTGGCTGCATTGTAAAACATCAATGTTGCCATATAAGCCTCGCTGCCCACCAGCATACGGGTATCACTTATGGCATCATACAATTGCTTTACAGCAGTTTCCAACACATGCAAATAAGCCTCATCACTTACATCAATTTTAAACTCTTCCAAATCCATATATGGCGGAACAAGTGTAGGGTTAGTAACTGAATAATCTCTAACTTTTTCAACAAGCGGACGCGAAGCATCACCCATTTTAGGGCAGTTTTGCCTTTGCTCTGGCGATAAAGTTATCAATCCCGGTAATAAATCTTTACATTCAGCAATCTTTTGCAGAATTTTGTCAGCAGTTTGCTGTTCAATTTTTAATGAAACTAAATTGTCCATAAATTTTTAAAATTAAATTTTTACTTATTTATTTGTTTAAAATACCTCCATTACTGGAGGCTGATTTTCCTATGTTATTGTAAATTTGTTCTTTTTTATTTTCTTTAACCCTGACAGTTTTTTAAAACCTGTCAGGGTTAACATCATTCATCATTTATAATTTATAATTCATAACTCATAACTCAACATTAATATTTGTCGTATCTCACTATCAGCATACGCATCAGTGCATTAAAAAACATTACTACCACAAACAAAATCAATGCAGCAAACATCAGCGCAGCATCGTAATGCGGTATCGACAGCATTTCGCCATAGTTATTGGCAATTAATGCCGGCAATGGATAACCTGCTTCAAACACATTTTTGGGTATCTGAACCATATTTCCTACCACCATCAGCACTGCCATGGTTTCGCCAAAAGCCCGGGCAAAGCCAAAACCAATGGCTGCCATTATACCCGGTACTGCCTTTTTTACCAGCACAAACTTAATGGTTTGCCATTTGGTAGCTCCTACCGATAGCGATGCTTCGGTAAGTTCTATGGGTATGGTGTTAAATATTTCGATAAGAATATTTAGTATAAACGGAATAATCATTACCGAAAGCACAATGGCACCTGCAAGTATGCTGTAACCCATGGTTTTTGCCCCGAATATGGGTGCAATAACATTGGAAATAAAAGGAACTACCACCAGTATTCCCCAAACGCCATACACCACCGATGGAATACCAGCCAAAATATCAATAACCGGATGGATAATACGGAGGTAGAATTTTTTGGAATACTGCGTAATGGATAAAGCTGCGAAAATGCAGATGGGTGCCGATATAAGCATGGCAATTACCGTTACCCACAGCGAACCCATAATGAAAGGGAAAAATCCAAACTTTCCCTGACTGGGTTTCCATACTTTCGAAAACAGCAAATCACCAAGACTGTTGTCAACAAATAGCAGCGAAGATTTATAATACAAACCAATGCCCAGCATAAAAGGAAGTAATATCACCAAAGTAATGGCAACATACATCCAGGCAGTGCTCAGCCTGTTTTTTGTTTTACGGTTATAGAATAATACTATCATAGTTTAAAAAGTCGGAAGACCGAAGACCGAAGACGGAAGACGCCTGCCTGCCGATAGGCAGGGAAGAAAATTTACCGTGTTCGTTTTTCAAATCTTCATCAATTTATTATTAAGTCGGAAGACCGAAGACCGAAGACGGAAGAAAGCCTGCCGTAACCGAAAATCAAATCTTCTCTGTTTTTTATTTTTTATTTAGTCGGAAGACCGGAGACCGAAGACGCCTGCCTGCCGATAGGCAGGGAAGAAAAGCAAGCGTTATCGAAATCCAAATCTTCATTTTTTTAATTATTTTTCAAAATTCATTATTCAAAATTCATCATTTATACTTTGGACATCCGTTCCCGAATCATTTCCATCTTCGGTCTTCAGTCTACCGTCTTATTTAATTTTCTCCAGTTCAGTTTTAATGCTTTCTTCTGCCAACAATACATAACCAGCTTCGTTCACATATTTCTGACCTTCAGTTAAAGTCCAGCGGATAAAATCTTTTACCAAAGCACTTTTAGGAGCACCTTGAGATACAAAATATAAGTCGCGTGCAGGTGGCGAAGGATAACGTCCATCTTTAATAGCCGCCATTATGCTATCCAGATTGCTATAAACCATTTCTTCTGTATCAATCTTTCCGTTTTTGTTGATGTCGATTGGAGCAACTTCAATACCATCGTATTTTTTGCGTGTATTAATATCAAAAACATAAGCAATGTTATTAAAACCAATACCATTGATGTCTTTTTTAACTGCATCAGCCACACCTGGGTCGCCGTTTACACCCACACCCTGAATATCTTCCTGTTTTTTGTTGTTCAGATATTTAGCCCACATTTCGGCAGCACCGCAAGCATCCGAACGGGTATAAACGTTCATAGTTTCTTTGCCTTTGGTATCCAAAGCCATACCCCATTTGGTAATTTTCTTGGTAATAAAGATGTCGTAAAACTTATCTATTGTCAAGCCTTTAGTTTTGATGGTTTCAATTTCAGGATTTTTTGCATTAACAGTAGCCAAAACAGCATCTTTGGTAACAGCAACCCACCATGCACCTTTTTTTATTTCTTCCTGACTTACTTCTTTAGAAAACATACCTAAGTCAACCATTTCCGACAAAGCATCAGTCATACCCTTGCCAGCACCACCAGCCGAAACATTAATGGTAACATCAGGATGAAGTTTCATATATTCTTCAGCCCATTTGATAGTTAAAGGATAAAGTGCAAAAGCACCTGAAATGGAAATAGTTCCCGACAAACTGTCTTTACCATCACCATCAGTTTTGCTGCCGCTATTACATGCCGGCATCATTCCGATAATTATTGCAAATGCAATTAAAATACTCGCTTTAAAAATGTTTTTTGTGTTCATTGTAAATTTGTTTTATTTATTTTTTTTGTTTTTTATTTATAGTTCAATTATTCAGTTAATCATTTATTCAATTACTTTACAAAAGTACTTCTCTTTCATTAAAAGCAGTATGAAGTTTTTGTAAACTATTTTCTTCCTCATTGTCCTGAAAGCTTTTATAAATCTCATTAAGCTGAGGATTTTTATGTGCAAATTTAATAGATTCTTTGTCATCTACATCATAAATACACTTAATTCGGGCTTTAATATCTTCCTTACGGGCTGGTATTGGCTGACCTCCGCCATTTACACAACCACCCGGACAAGCCATCACCTCCACAAACTGAAAATCACTTTTGCCTGATTTTATTTCACTTATCAGTTTTTCAGCATTAATCATATCACTTACTGCCACAAAATTTATTTCTTTATCAGCAACTTTAAGTTTGTACTCTTTTCTGTTTTTGTTTTGAACTCTCAATTCCTGAATTTTGAAATTCATCATATCGCTTTCAGTAAACAAGTTAAAAGTAGTACGTGCAACAGCCTCAGCAACTCCACCCGAAACTGCATACAATTTACCCGACGAACTTCTTGTACCTAATAATGTATCAGCTAGTTCCGATTCAATATTCATAATATCAATACCATAAAGTCTGATCAATCGAGCAAGTTCTCTGGTAGTTAAAACCGCATCCACATCCGTAATGCCTTTCACAGTCATTTCTTCGCGCTGAGCTTCAAACTTTTTTGCAATACAGGGCATAACAGCAACAGTATAAATATTTTCGGGAGCTATATATTGATTTTCGGCATAATATCCTTTTATCAAACTTCCCATTATCTGTTGTGGCGACTTAGCCGTTGCCAGATTGGGAATGAGTTCAGGATGAGTTTGTTCTACATATTTAACCCACGAAGGACAACAACTGCTAAACATCGGAAGCTTTGCTTTCTCTTTAATACGTTCGTGTAATTGTTTGGCAACTTCAATGGTATTAACATCAGCAGCAAAACTGGTATCAAACACCTTATTGAAACCTATTTTACGTAACGCTGCATTTAGCATTCCATTAATATCTTTACCAGCTTTAACACCAAATTCTTCAGCCAACGATACAGAAATAGTTGGCGAATACTGTATCACCACATGTTTATCCGGATTATTTAATGAATCAATAATTTCGGGAAGATGATCTCTTTCGTATAAAGCTGCTGTAGGACAAACCATAATGCATTGTCCGCAATTAATACAGCTCGATAAATTAATACCTTTACCAAAAGATGTAGTAATTTCGGAATGATTTCCTCTTTTCACAAAATCGATGGCTGTAACGCCGATAACCTCTTCGCAAACCCTTACACATCTTCCGCACAATATGCATTTTTTCGGGTCTCTTACCATACTTGAGCCTGAGCGATCAGCTTTCTGCATCCCTTTTTTGCCACTTATACGGCGTTCGAGTACATTTAATTCAACTGAGAGTTTCTGAAGTTCGCAGTTACCATTACGCTCGCAATACAAACAATCGTCGGGGTGATTGGATAACAATAACTCAACGATGGTTTTGCGTGCCTTGATTACTTTTGGCGAATGGGTTTTAATTTTCATCCATTCCTCAACAGGCTGAGCACAGGAAGGCACCAGATTATCCTGACCATCAACCTCTACCACACAAATACGGCAGGCACCCGAAGGAGGCAAATCTTCCATATGGCAAAGCGTAGGAACTTTAATTCCGTTTCTGCTTAAAGCAGACAAAATGGTTTCGCCCTTTTTGGCTTTTATGATCTTGTTATTAACTTCTATGTCGAAAATCATCTTTTTAATGATTAATGATTAATTATGAATGCTTAATTGCTATTATTAATATAATAAAACTATGGTATAAATCAATAAATCTGCTATTTAACAAATATTGCACTAAACTTACAGGTTTCGAAACAGATGCCACAACCCGTACATTTCGATTCAACAATAAAATGCGGATATTTTACAGTTCCGATAATTGCAGTTTCTGGACATTTACGCATACAAGCATTGCAACCTGTACATTTATCCACATCTATATAAAAAGTTCTGAGTTCTTTGCAAACTCCCGCACGGCATTTTCTATCAAAAATATGTTCTTCGTATTCATCTCTGAACCATTTTAAGGTACTCAAAAATGTATTTGAAGCTGTTTTTCCCAAACCGCAAAGCGAAGTATCTTTTATAACTTCCGCAATATTTTCGAGTTGCATCACGCCTTTAAAACGTTCTAAAGTTTGATGCGAAGCTTCATCTTTAGGAATTTTGGTTATCTTTTCGAGGATTTCGAGCATACGCTGTGTGCCTTCACGGCACGGAATACATTTGCCACAACTTTCCTTCTGAATAAAATCAATATAATATTTGGTTATATCAACCATGCAGGTTTCCTGATCCATAACTACAATACCCCCCGAACCCATAATGGCACCATAGTTGGCAAGTTCTTCGTAATCAACCTTTAAATTCAGGTTTTCTTTGGTAATACAACAACCCGAAGGACCACCCAATTGCATCGCTTTAAAATCTTTTCCATTTTTTATTCCGTCACCAATCTTATTGATTATTTCTTCGAAATTGCTACCCATTTCAACTTCAATAATACCATTATTTTTAATTTTTCCCGAAAGGGTAAAAACTTTGCTCCCTTTGCTGCTTTTGGTTCCAATTTGTCCAAACCAAATAGGTCCGTTTAGCATAATATATGGGATATTGCATAAAGTTTCCACATTGTTGATAATCGTAGGTTTACCAAACAAACCTCTTTCTGCAGGATAGGGTGGACGAAAACGAGGCATACCTCTTTTTCCTTCTATACTACTTAGCATAGCAGTTTCTTCGCCACAAACAAAGGCACCCGGACCTTTTTTAATTATAATTTCTAGATTAAAACCGCTATCGAAAATATTTTCGCCAATCAATCCGAAAGCTTTGGCATCATCAAGTGCTTTTTTAAAACGGGAAATAGCAAGGGTATTTTCTGAACGGATATAAATATATGCTTTTCCTGCACCAATGCCATAAGCTGCAATAGCCATCCCTTCAATAAGTTTATGCGGATTGCTTTCAATAATGGATTTATCTATATAAGCACCTGGATCACTTTCGTTGGCATTACATACCAGATAACGCTGGTCAGAAGCAGTATCGTGAGCAATTTTCCATTTTTTACCGGTAGGAAAACCAGAACCTCCCCTACCCCTGAGTTCGCTTTTTTCAACTATTTTGCATACATCGTTTGAAGTATAATGATAAATGGTTTTTACAAATGCACGATAACCGCCAAAGGCAATATAATCTTCAATAGAAGTAGGATTAATAAAACCATTATATTCAAGAACAATTCTTCTTTGAGCAGCAAAAAACGTTACTTCATCAATATAATTAACACTATCCCATGTCTGAAGATTTTTTTGGCGGTATTGTCCCAAAACATTGTCGCTGGCAATGGTATTATTAAAAACGCCATCCAGAATATTAGCTACATCTTCAGAAAACATTCTTTTGAAAGAAATCCGGGACATTCCTGGCAACTGAATATCAACAATGGGTTCTTCGGCACATAAACCTATACAACCCACTTCAATAATATCGGCATTGATATGTTTTTCGTTAAGATAATCGTTGATGGCAGTAATGGTTTTAGCTGCACCGGCAACCAAACCGCAGGATGACGAACCTACATAAATAATGGGTTTAACGATTTTTTCGTGACGAAGAATTTTTAGTTTTTCTTCAATTTCTTTACTAAAAACGGCAGTTTGATTAAGTAAGACTTTCTCTTTTAAAAATTGCAAATTGTTTTCCATAAAATGGTAATTTTAGCTGTCCGATTTCTTTAAATTTTCAAGTATATCTCTAATATCAGCAGTTTTTATAGATGCATAATATTCATTATTTATACTGATAACAGGCGATAAACCACAGGAGCCCATACATGGCACTACCTCGAGGCTAAACTTAGCATCACGAGTGGTTTGACCAGGCTTAATACGTAAAAGTTTTTCAAGTTCTTTTATTACAGGTTTTGAATCGGATAGATGACAAGCCGTTCCGTTACAAACCTTAATATGAAATTTTCCATATTGCACAAAGCGAAACCTATCGTAAAATGAAGCAATGCCATAAATCTTGGTTGTAGACAAATTAAAGTGCTTACTTAGCTTTACAATAGCATCTTCAGATAAGAAGCCATTATATTCCTGAATTTCTTGAAGTGCATCAAGCAAATCTGACCTGCCTGCATTGCTGTATTTACCAATAATTTCATCAATATTGTCTGCCATAATAAGTGATGTTTAATTTCTTTACAAAAATAACAGAAAGTTTTGAATAAAAAAATTTATTTGTTACAAAAATAACACTGTTATTCGCATAACACGACTTTGTGTTATTTTTTTCATATTTAAGAATAATGTAATCGAATGATTTTGTGATAATCAGCAAGGTTTGACTTTTGAAATAATAAAATTTAACACAAATTGCTCATTTGAAAATGTGCAGCAGAATCCTGCACGTGCAGGATTACAATTAAATTATTTAAAATAAATAAAAACAATAACTTAATCGGGCTTAACCTAACTAAATCAATAAGTTAAACTTTTCAAGTCTCCAATTGATTAATTTAGGTTTAAAGTGTAATAAAGAAATTAAAAACAATTTAATTAAAAAAAACCATCGGTTTAATTCCTAAATTCTATAATCTCAGAGTTTTAAATTATTACAAATTTTAATACAAATTTACACTTACTAATTAACCATGCAATTATCGCATATTCAACTAATTAACTACATAATAACTAAACATAAAAAATCTTGTTTGGTTTTTGTATAAAAGTGCTAAATAACTAAAATTGAATAGGTCTAATTATTATAAATACTAGTATTTATTCCCTTACCACTTCGATTAAAGATTTTGGCGAAGTATAAATAATCATTCTTTTGCTTTAAACTAAACTATCACCTAAGTATCAGCAAACTTCCTTTTTGATTAAACTGAGGTTTTCCGACAGCTATGGCGCTAATTATATAAAAATAGGTTCCCGTTGATAAATTATTTCCATCCCAATCGTTTTTATAATCTTTTGATTCATAAACCTTTATACCCCATCGGTTATACACAGCAAGTTGAATAGTCCAGTTTTCGTTGTTTTTTATTTCAAATACATCATTTTTCCCATCATTATTGGGTGTAAAAATATTAGGAATTTCCAATTCTTTTACTTCAGGAATAATGGTAGTATCACCAATTTTTTTGAAATGGGCTATCAGCAATTGATGATTGGTAAGCATGGTAAATCCTGAGTCAATATATTTTGAAGGGCTTACACTATCAATTCCCATTTCCCAATAATCGAATTCATATCCAGTTTTGGCTTTGGCTTTCAATAAAGTTTTCATATTTCCGTAATATTTGGCTATCCAAGGATAAACCGGTACCCAAATTGAATTTACTTTAATTTCTCCCGAATTTGGCGGATTAACATCAAAAGCAATATTATACGGACCCGTTAGATTATAACAATTTATCATACCTTGGCTAATTTTAACACAACGTTGATTAATAAAATCTTTTAATTGCTGAACATTTGTCTGCCATGTAGCCATATTGCCTCCCCAACGGGCTATTTGTTTTGGCATTTCGGTGTCAAACTGACTTATCAAACTATCGAGCAAAAAAAGCATATTATCACAACTAAATACCGTATTCGACAAATCGGCAAAACGGGCAATATAATATTGTTTAAATACATCATTAGTCAAAAGTGCATTTAAAATAGGCACATGTCCTTGGCCACCAGGATTTCCAAGTTGTTCAGGGAAACAAGGATTTGAGTTGGAAGTTTGATCTGGAATGCCAGTATAATTAATATAATGTCCAAAGGTTGCATCTTCATCCCATAAACTATATCGCCATTTCTTTTTATCGGCATTGGGATTTATACCACGCCACCATTGTGTATTCCAGTTAAGCCAATCAGAACAAACCACATACGAATTCAATACAAAATAATCGACCAAACTTTTCGTGTTGTATAAATTGTCAACATAATCGTAATTTGCCTGAACAGTCATATTATTACTTAAAATGTAATTTTTTAGTGTATTCCAGTCGGTTACTGACTGAGCTCCACCAAATTCGTCCCAAGTGCTTCCCCAAGTTTTTAGCATTTGAATATCTTTTTCTTCTGAATTATAATAATATTCAATAAAATCAGCATCATCCATACGTTCTCTTAAATCGTACAAACCCCAATATTCGCCATTTAAATATAAAACGCAGGGCTCATAAGTTCTTACATCTAAATGCAAACCACCTCTTAAAGCAAGTGTATGCACATAAGGGTCACGAATATGTGCACCTCCTGTTTCGAAAGGATAATTGTCGTTTGCCAATGCTTTTACAATAATTCTTTGAAATTCTGTACGATCCTTGCTGTCGAACAATTTGTGTTTCAATGCATGATTAACTCCATATTGATCTTTTGAAATAAAATCAAAACCCCTTTGATCGTAAGCCCATGAATCATTACCATGCTTATCGGCAGTTCCGGTAACTTCAGCTTTAATTTGATTGGCTCGGTCAAAATATTCAAGTCCACATATAACTACGCCACCTCCCCCGTTTAGCAAATTATCTATTTGATCACCAAAAACAGAGATAGTTGCAATCGTATGGGTTTCATTAATAATATAAGTATTGCTATTGGTAAAACTCGGGGGAATATTTGCAGAAGTACTAAAAGCTTTGGCTCTGAGAACCTTGGTATTGCTAATTAAAATCGGACTGCTGTATAAAAAAGAAGTTTGTGTTGGCTCGCTTCCATCGATTGTATAATATATGCTTACATTGGCATCGGGTGTGGTAATGCTAATATTAATAGCGGAAGGATAATAACCCGCATTTTGGCTAAATGCTGGAGTAGTAGCATAATCTTGTTTTGCATTTGTATTCGTATTATTTGGTGTAGGAATTGTAAACAACGACCATGTATTTGCACCATCAGTGGTTCTTCCTCTCGAATGTCCGTTTTGGGTAGGAATAAGCAAAATATTATCAATAAGTGTAGAAGCGGCATTACTAAAAACGATATTTTCGGGTTTGGTTTGTGTAAGTTTAAAGTTTGTATGCAGATAGCCACCGCTATATTCATCTCTGCCATCACAAAATACCATAATTCTTCCGTTTGCCGGAATACTAACACCTGCAGGTATTTGCCATTTTGTTAAATTAGTAGTTTTATCACTAAGATAATATCCTGAAATATTAATGCTTGATGCCGAATTATTGAACAATTCTATCCAATCTTCATACTTATTATAATTATCAACAAATGTATTTGTATTTGAACATGAATATTCGTTTATCATTACTTGAGAAAACGATAAACTATTATTTATAATCACTATAAATGCAATTATACCAAATGTAATTTTTTTCATAAAGACAATTGTTTTAATCCGAATCAACCCAATAATATTTCTTAAAGACAAATAAATGAATAAAATAGTTGGATGATCGAATTGTAATGAACTGTAAAAATACAAAAAAAAATTAAGCAATCATCTTTTTTCTTAAATATTAGAATATTTGATAAAATTTAATCATAGAAAAAAATTGATATAAATTTCGTTCAAATTATTAATCAATTACTTATGTTTAGAGTAGATTATTAAAACGATTTGTAACTTTTATTACTCACCCAATCAAAATCAGTTTTAATCACTTGTCATTCATTGCAAAACAATAATTTGGGAAATTCTATCTGCATAATTAACCCAAATGACTCATCAGAAAATATGCAATCGAAACCCTCATGAATGAGATTGGAATTTATTTATTTGAAAAAATTTAAAAACAATAACTATATCGGAATTAAAGCAACTAAATCAATAAGTTCAACTTTTTAAGTCACCTATTGATTAATTTGATATTAATATACTAAATAAGTTTTAATATTATAAATCTTAAAGTATTGAAAATTAATTAGTTTTTCAAAATCAGAACGGATTTGTTAATAACATTATTAATTTGATATAATTTAAAGTTGTAACAATAATATTATCAGACATATAATGTTTTGAATCATTAAGTTTAATTGTTCATAAATATTAATTATTTAAAAAAAATACAATCTATTTATTCCTAATTTTGTAATGATATATTTATTTTTTTAAATAAAATAGAATAATTTCTATACGTTTTGCATTTTTTTATTATAAATAGAAAGGATTTTTTCTTTTTAAGAAGTTTTTCAACTTCTGTACTATATGATAAAACAATTGATAATGAACTAAATGCATAAAAAACAAAGTGCATAATTTAAATCTTATTAATATGAAAATTAGTAATCCAAGATCAAGAAGAAATCTTAATATCGATAGAAATGCGAATGTACTTGATGTAGGATGTGGCGATTTTCCGCATCCACGTGCAAATGTTTGTGTTGACAAGTTTGAAGATAGCAATTATCATAGAGGTAGTGATTTAAAAGTATTGAAAAATCAGAAATTTGTAAATGCTTCGGGTGAAAAATTACCTTTTGACGATAAAAGTTTCGATTATGTAATCTGTTGTCATGTTATGGAACATGTTGAAGATCCTCAATCATTTGTAAATGAATTAGCTAGAGTTGGCAAAAGAGGATATTTAGAAATACCTTCTTTAATTGGTGAATTTTTGGTTCCTAAAGAAGCTCATAAATGGGTTTGTTTGGAAGTTGACAATAAGATAGTTGTGCTTGATAAAGAAAAAATTGGTTTAAACCATCCCAATGTTGATTTGGGGCATTTGTTTTTAACACATTTGCGATCTCAATCTATTGCTTATAAGCTTCTTTTAAAAACGCGTCCCGACATTCTTACCGTTAGATACGAATGGGAAGAAAATATTGACATTATTGTAAATCCGGAAGAAGATAAATACGGTAAGTATTTTTATAATCAGTGGACAGAAAAGGAATTAAAAGAATTATTTCCAAAAAGAAGATTATCTGTAGAAATGAAAGATACAATTATTGCCCTTGGAAATATTTTCACTACTTTTATAAAATCAAGATTTAATAAACACTAAATAAAGTTGCCAATCATCTTTATTACTATTTTTAACTACTCAAATCATCCGATACTTTTTTTAATAATGAAAATTAATTCTTAAAATCTGATTTCCTACTTGATTATCTTTAATTTAACTGAATTTAAAAAAAGATAATGTTTATCTATTTTATTGTGAAACAATATATTTATCAAAGTATTCAATTATTCTATTCTGATTTTTAGATACAAAATCTTTGTATTGATCCAAAATATCAAAATGAAAACAACTTACCATAACATAACAATCTAAATAACCGTCTTTTTGCATTTTTCGGGCTACATCCAAAATTGGGTCGTTGCTATTTGCAAGCATTTCTTCCCAACTATATACTTCAAGATATTTATTTTCTGTTAACTTATTAATCTTTACAATTTTGCCATAATCATTGCAATATGGTTTTATCTTTTCTAAAGCTGCTACGTATATATCCCAAGGAGTTTTCGCAATAGGAATTTCATTTTTATATTTAGATGTTTCCTGAATGCTATCGGTTTTTATTTTATTTGGAAAAACTCCGCGTGCCGTCCATTTTATAGTAAGTTTCTGGTTGTTTAGAAATGCAGCATCATTTAATTTCACAAACATACTCAAATCGGGATAAACATACATAGATTTGATTGCTTCATCAAGTGCATTTTTATATAATCTGTCTTTTGCATAGGCATCAGTAAGATATTTGCGTGGTTCGAGCATATCAGGATATTTTTCGATAATTTCTTTAAATACCTTTATTGCATTAACCACATCACCCATATGATAAAACATATCTCCATAATATAAATTTGCTTTGTAAAAATCCTTTTGTTCGTCCATAGCTCGCTTATAATATTTTAAAGCTTTTTCCAAATTCTTTTCATCAAATTCTTTTTCAGCTAATTCATAGTATTTTATTGCTTTACTGGATATGTTTGTATCAATTTCTTTATCAAAATAGTTTGCTCTTAAAATCAATGAACTGTAATATGCGTCATCAGAAAAAAGCAATGCTTTTCGAAGGGTGAAAATATATTTTTCATATGCAGCTTTTGATGGTTTAATTTTTGATAATAAATCCATGAAAGCATTTGCAAGTGAATCGTTTTTAATGTCGTTGTCACCACTCGAATCTTTGGTTGTTATAGTAATATTCGAAAACAAATTATCTGATTTTTTCATATCTTTATATAACTGATATCTTACTTTTGCTAACAAATCCCAACCATCTCCGTATTCCGGATTTTCATCAATTAGTTCCAATAAATATTCTTCTGCATCTTCATATTTTTCTCTTTCACAATACTTATATGCCTTTTCTAGCTTTTTTTCAAGCTTATTTGATTGAGAATTGCTTTGCAGTGCTATTAGCATCAGAATTAAAATAATTAAACTATGTTTTTTCATCTGTTTATTTTTTAAAATTTATTTATACATATGGAACTCACCATTATAAATATCCTCCTGTGTATGAATACTTTCTCATGACTCGTTTCTTCTTTTTAATAATTACTATAGTTAATTTGTTTTTATTAAATTTACTCATAAACAACCTCGCAATATACAGGAAAATGATCTGACAAATATTTACATTGGTATGAATCAGTAAGAACTCTGTATTTTAAAACTTTAAATTTCTTGACAAATACATAATCGATTCGCTCAGTTGCAGGTTTTGTAATGTCAAAAGCATTAAATGTTCCTTCGTTTTCATCTTTATTTCCTTTGTAAAGCATTTTACTGTCGTTAAATAGCTTGCTAATGTAATGTATAGATGTTTTGTTAGGAGTCATATTAAAATCACCACAAAGAATTACTGGTAAATCTTTTTGATTGAGTTCAAAAATCTTTTTAATAATTAATTCAGCACTGTTTTTTTGAGCAATTTCGCCCATATGATCGAGATGGGTATTGAAAACCCAAAACATTTTTTGTGTTTTTTTGTCTTTAAGCAAAGCATAAGTACAAATTCGCGAACAGGCTGCATCCCATCCCATCGAAGCAGTATCGGGTGTTTCCGACAACCAAAAGGTAGCCGTTTTTATAACTTCAAATTTATCTTTTTTATAATAAATTGCTAAGTATTCACCCTTTGTTTTGTCATTATCACTAGCAATTCCCAATTGCTGATAACGAGGCAAACAACTGTCGATAAACAATACCTGACTATGCATTCCTTCTTGTATTCCAAATACATCAACATCATAAAAATTGAGCATCTCTGTTAACTTTTCTTTTCTAATATCCCATGCATTTTCTCCATCTATCGAATTAACGTAACGGATATTATAAGTAATCAATTTGTATGATTGAGCAGATACCCAATTTGAAGTAATTGATATTAAAATGAAAATAGAAAATATTATTTTTCTCATATTTATTTTTTCTAAAATTTCTAACGCCAAAAGTAATGATAATATTATTTCAATTCTTTGTATTGTTAACTTAATCGCAAAATATTTTTAAACATGTATTCCGAATAGTTCTTTATGGGATATATTTCACGATTTTAAAAAAAATCATGCAGATTTCATTCTTTACTTAATTACGTAACATCTAAAAATTGATTTTTTCTACGATGAACTTTAACCCAAATTGTTCATCTGAAAAATGAGTATTCATGTGCGGAATTGGAATTTAACTATTTGAAATAATTTAAAACAATTACGAAATCGGGATTAACCCAACTAAATCAAATAATTCAACTTTTCAAATATCTTATTGATTAATGTGGGTTTAATTTTAAAGTCCTCATTT
>CAZWRD010000071.1:0-15062 GCA_964636105.1 uncultured Bacteroides sp. | reverse complement strand
GCAGTTGTATTCCCAAGTTTGTAGTTGGCAAATTCAAGTATTTGAAAATGCTCGTCAGCAAAATCGTAACCACTACTAAATATAGCAGTTACAAATAGAATAGAGCCAGCAAAAAGTAATGGATGTTTAAAAAAACTTTGTTTAAAATTTGTAATCAAACTCATTTATTAAAGATATTTTTGGCAAAAATAAGTTTTTTTAATAATTAAAGTATCCTAACGTGATGAAATCATCAATATAAAATACTTACTTTTGCAATGTTATTAGTTGCAATTAATGAAATTTAAAATAAAATTTATACTTAAATATATATCATTCTGGTATTTAGTTTTCTTTTTGCAAAGAAACATTTTCTTGTTTTTTTTTAAGAACGATTATAGTTTCAGCTTCAAAGAATGGATATTATGCAATACGCATTCATTCTTCAGCGATGTGTCAGCTATTTCATATGTTTTGTTACCTATACTTATACTTACAATTGTTTTGTTTGTAAACAATAAATTTAGCTTCACAAAATACACGCGAATATACACCATTGTAATATTAGCAATCAGCAATTTTATTTTAATATCCGATTTGGGATTATTTGCCGAGTGGGGGAGCAAAATCAATCACAAAGCGTTGTCTTATTTAATTTATCCCAAAGAAGCTTTTGCCTCAGCCAAAACCACACCAATTTTTTTATTGTTTTCCATATTTACATTAAAAACGATAGCCGAAATATTTCTTTTAAACAAAATTTTGAAGAAACTACCTGAAATACACACGCATTGGATGAAAAAAGCAGGATTTGTTTTTTTGTTTTTAACTTTAGTATTTATCGGACTTAGAGGTGGTTTACAAACTTTCCCTATAGATAGAAGCTGGAGCTATTTTTCAGAAAAAACGCTTTTGAATCAAGCAGCAATTAATAGCACATGGAATGCTATGGCAGCTTTAACCGAAAAAGATGAATTTGAGGAAAATCCTTACCGTTTTGTTGGAAATGAGGAAGCAGATACTGTTTTTGAAAAATTATGTTCACAAGGGAAAACAAATGCGGTTAATAAAATTTTTAAGACAGATAATCCAAATATAATTATCATAATGTTAGAAAGTTGGGGTGCCGAAACTAGCGGTGTTTTAAACAAAGAAATTGAAGCTACACCCTATTTCTCGGCTATGGCAAAAGAAGGCTTGCTGTTCAGTCAATTTTATTCAACTGGTTTCAGAACCGAACAAGCTTTGGCAGCCATAGTTGCCGGATTTCCATCTCAACCCAAAACCACCATTATTCGTAAGTTTGGCAAATTCGATAAAATGCCTTCACTAGCAAAATCATTGGTTGAAAAAGCATATCATACTTCCTACTATTATGGTGGCGATTTGCAATTTGCCAATACTGAAGCTTACCTTAAATCATCGGGATTTAAGAAAATTATAGGTCAAAGCGATTTTAAATATAAACTTTACAACGAATGGGGTGCTTTTGATGAAGATTTATTTGCTTTTATTTCAAATGATTACAACAATAACCCACAACCTTTTTTCTCTGTTATCATGACTAGTACTAGTCACGAACCTTTTGATAGTAGAGTTGATAAAGTCTTTAAAAATATAGGTTTGGCTGGAGACTATTTAAATGTAGTTCATTATACTGATAAAGCTTTATATCAATTTATTGAAAGTTCAAAAAAGGAAAAATGGTATCAGAATTCTGTTTTTATTATGTTTGGCGATCACACCAATAGATTGCCCAAGAATCGCCAGAATTTTGAAATCGAACGTCATTGGATTCCCTGTTTGATTTATGGTCCAGCTTTAAAAGATGAATTTAAAGGAAAAACAATTGATAAACCTGCATCACATATTGATATTCCTGCTATTGTATTATCTCAGCTAAATTTGGATTATAAACAATTTGTCTGGAGTAAAAATGTAGTTGACAGTTTGTCAAAACCTTGGGCATTTTATACTTATGACGAAGGATTTGGCTACATAAGCAATAATGATAAGGTTGTTTTTGACATTAAACTCAATAGATTAATATATAATAATCAGACTGATAAGCACAAAACTGATAGTTTAACACTCGAAGGAAAAGTATTGTTGCAGAAATTATTAGATCAATATATGTCGTATAGTAATTAAAAAAATATTTCAGATATGGAAAATACTCAAAAACAACTCATTGAATCAGCATGGGAAAACCGTGATCTTCTTAACCAGCCCGAAACACAGGATGCAATCAGAAGTATTGTTGACTTATTAGATAAAGGAAAATTCCGCATTGCAGAGCCATCAACTGAAGGATGGATTGTAAATGAATGGCTTAAAAAAGCAGTTATTTTATATTTTCCCATTCAGAAAATGCAGACCATTGAAGTGGGTCCTTTTGAATTTCATGATAAAATTGCATTAAAAAATAATTACGAGCAATTGGGCGTAAGAGTTGTGCCTCATGCCATTGCCAGATATGGTTCTTTTATAAACCGAGGTGTAATTATGATGCCTTCCTATATTAATATCGGTGCTTATGTAGATAGTGGAACTATGGTAGATACATGGGCAACTGTTGGCAGTTGTGCTCAAATCGGGAAAAATGTACACCTTAGTGGGGGAGTGGGTATTGGTGGCGTTTTGGAACCAATTCAGGCAGCTCCGGTAATTATTGAAGATAATTGTTTTATAGGTTCTCGATGTATCGTTGTGGAAGGTGCTTATATTCAAAAAGAAGCAGTTTTAGGTGCAAATGTTGTTATTACTGGTTCTACTAAAATTATAGATGTTACATGCAATGAACCAAAAGAATACAAAGGTTTTGTTCCTGAGCGTTCTGTTGTTATTCCGGGTTCATACACAAAAAAATTCCTAGCAGGCGAATATCAAGTTCCTTGTGCATTAATTATCGGTCAAAGAAAACCATCAACAGATTTAAAAACATCTTTAAATAATGCCTTAAGAGATTATGATGTAGCTGTCTGATTTTCTTTCAAACATTCCAAAATCTTTTTCTTAAGTTTCCAACAGGTCATATGTCGTCTGTCAATAGTTTCTGATAATTTAGAAATAGAAACTTCAGGCATATTGCAAACTTCATAAGCCAGTTTAAAAGCTTCACTTAATGGTATTTTGCATCGGTGAAACATCGTATTTGCTGTTGCAGATTCATCATGTTTACATTTTGTGCATCTTCGCGAAAATAAAGTTTTTCCTTTGCAAAAATTTGTATTGCCGCATTTTTTGCAAATATATCCGTCTTTCCATTTTTCGTTTGCTAAAAATTCAAGACAATTTTCATCATTTGAAAAATTGTTTTCGAATTCAGCAATTTCAATTTTTATAAACTTCATTGAACTTTTTAAAATAAAATATGTTTACAAAAGTAATAAAAAAAGTGATACTAAAGCGATATATTAAAAAGAAATATTTATCTTTGCAAAAAATAAAAAGTATGAGAAAGATTTCATTTGGATTAATAGTGGCATTTGTAGTTTTAATAACTGCATGCAATAATTCTACAAAAAAAGAAGAAACCGCACAAATTCCTGAAAATAAATATGATAATCAGGGGAAAGTGATTACCTTATCAAGGGCATCTTTTATTGATTTGATAATGGATTTTGAGAAAAATCCTAATAATTGGGTTTTTAAAGGTCAAAAGCCAGCCGTAATTGATTTTTATGCAGATTGGTGTCGTCCATGTAAAATGGTAGCTCCCATAATGGATGAGTTAGCAGTTGAATATCAGGGAAAGATTAATATTTACAAAATAAATGTTGATAACGAAAAAGAATTGGCAGGCCTCTTTAATGTTCAAAGCATACCCGCAATATTGTTTAGTCCTTTAAGTGGAAGTCCACAAATGCAGGCCGGAGCAATGAGCAAAGAGCAATATAAACAAATATTTGAAGAATTGTTGTTAAAACAAGCTTCAGATACAACAAAATCAGTGAATTAATAATTAAAAATATCAATAAAATGGAACATTTAACCAAACAAGTCTTCTTAGATAAAATTTTTAACTATGAAGTAAATAAAGAATGGAAATTTGAAGGTGAATTGCCTTGTATTATAGATTTTTATGCAGATTGGTGCCAACCATGCAAAATGGTTGCTCCTATTCTTGAAGAATTATCAAAAGAGTATGAAGGCAAAATTAATATTTATAAAGTTGATACAGAGGCCGAACAAGAATTAGCCGGAGCCTTTGGAATCAGAAGTATTCCTTCAATCTTATTTTGCCCTAAAGAAGGTCAGCCACAAATGGCTGCCGGAGCATTACCAAAAGATTCATTCAGACAAGCAATTGATGAAATTCTTTTAGGAATTAAAGCATAAAAAACGAATTCAAATTAATAAACAAGGTGTAGTTTTTGTACTACACCTTTTTTTTTTACTTTTGCATCCAATTAATTAAATAGTATATAAATAAATAACATATTCTCAATGATACCTTTTTCACCACCACGTATGGATCAATTAATTATAGATGAAGTTGTTGACACTTTAAAATCTGGATGGATAACCACTGGACCCAAGACAAAAAAGTTTGAGAAAATGCTAACTGCTTATGGAGGACATCAATCAACCTTATGTGTTAGTTCAGCTTCAGCTGGTTTAGAGTTGATGCTCAGATGGTTTGGTGTAAATGGAGGTGATGAAGTTATTTTACCAGCTTATACCTATTCTGCTACAGCTAATGTTGTTGTTCATTGTGGTGCAACTCCTGTATTTGTTGACATTGATAATGATTTTAATATTTCTATTGATGCTATAAAAAAAGCTATAACATCGCGAACAAAGGTAATTATGCCAGTTGATATTGGCGGTTATCCATGTGATTATGACGAAATTAATGACTTAGTAAATAAAAATGAGTACAAAAATTTGTTTCGAGCTAACTCTGAAGAACAAAAATTATTAGGAAGAATATTGGTTTTATCTGATGCTGCTCATTCAATAGGAGGTGTTTATAGAGACAGGAAAGTTGGAAATCTTACAGATATAACCGTATATTCGTTTCATGCAGTAAAGAATCTTACTACTGCAGAAGGTGGAGCAATATGCTTAAATTTACCTAAACCATTTGATAATGATAGTGTTTATAAGTATTTAAATATGAAATCACTTCATGGTCAGAATAAAGATGCCTTAGCTAAAACTCAAATCGGAAATTGGAAGTATGATATTATGGAAGCTGGTTATAAATGTAATATGACTGATATACAGGCAGCTATGGGTTTGGTTGAAATTCAGCGATATGATGAAGATATGATTGTAAGAAGAAAACATATTTTTGAATTATATTCATCTTTGCTTTCTAAATTTGAATGGGCTCAAATTCCTGAATATGAAAATGATGCAAAAAAATCTTCATATCATGTATTTTTATTGCGAATAAATAATATTACTGAAAATGAACGTGATGCAATTATTGCTGAAATTTTTAAATCTGAAGTGGCTGTAAATGTACATTTTGTACCATTACCTATGATGACGTTTTATAAGAATTTAGGGTATAAAATTGGAGATTATCCTAAATCTTATTATAATTTTTCTAGAGAAATCAGTTTGCCAGTTTATTATGATTTAAGTGATGAAAATATTAATACAGTGGTAGATGCAATTAAAAAAGCTGTTAAAATTGTAAAAGGATGGTAAAACGATTATTTGATATTTTTTTTTCAATTTTTGGGTTATTATTACTTTCACCTTTGCTGATAGGTATCTCAATTGCAATTATTTTTGATTCAAAAGGAGGGGTGTTTTACAAGCAAATTAGGGTAGGTAAAGATAATTGTGATTTCAAAATTTTTAAATTCAGAACAATGCGATCTGGTTCTGATAAAAAAGGTTTGCTAACAATTGGCGATAATGATACTAGGGTTACCAGAATCGGATTTTTTTTGAGGAAATACAAAATAGATGAATTACCGCAATTAATTAATATATTACTTGGTGATATGAGTTTTGTGGGTCCACGACCTGAAGTAAGAAAATATGTTGATTTATATAATGTTGAGCAATTGAAGGTTTTAACTGTTCGCCCCGGATTAACTGATTTTTCTTCATTGTATTATATAAACGAAAGTGAATTACTAAGCAAATCATTAAATCCTGAAAATACCTATATCGAGGAGATTATGCCAGCAAAATTAGAGTTATGTATGAAATATTTAAACGAAAAATCATTAAAAACGGACATAAAAATCCTTTATAATACCCTGAAAAAAATCCTTGAAAAATAATTAACATTAATTTATTATTTTCATGTATATATATTCAAATTGATTTATAATTTTGTATATTTGTAAACTTTTTTAATTTAAAAGTAAAAGCCTTTAATCTATGGCTCTATTAATGTTTATATATTTATTTAAAATACAAATTAATACGTTTAAATTATGGATCAGAAAAGATTATTTTTTAGAAATAAAATAGCTTTTATTTACGTGCTATTTTTATTAGTTGGGATGACAAAAATTTCAGCTCAGCCAATTTTAGTTGAAAATTATGATTATGTTAGTGGAACTGCATTAACTGCTAATGGATGGAGTGCTCAAACAGCAGGAGCTGGAACAAATCCTGTTTCTGTAATAAATGGGTCATTATCATATACAGGATATTCTGCTTCTGGAATAGGAAATATGATTTCTATAAGTAGTTCAGGAGAAGATGTTTATAAATCGTTTACCCCAACAGTTAATACTGGTTCTCTGTACGTTGCTGGAATATTTAATTTTTCTACAGCTACTACCACTGGAGATTATTTCTTCCATTTAATTGGGAGTTCTGTCTCAAATTTTATTGGTAGAATGTTTATAAAAAAAGATGCGAATAATAAATTAGCATTTGGTTTGATGAAGAATTCGGGTGGAACAACTTTTTATACAACGTTTGATTATGATTTGAATGTAAATTATTTGGTTATAATGAAATATACATTTAATTCAACCTCTACAACAGATGATGTTGCCGAAATCTATATTAACCCAGCTAATTTAAGTGCTGAACCTGCAACATCAACTTTTTCTCAATCAGCAAATACTGATGCAACATTTTTAAGTGGTGTTGCAATCAGACAAGGCGGTGCCACAACAGCTCCTTCTGTTAAAATTGATGGAATCAGAATTGCAACTACATGGAACGATGTTATTGGATCTGCTTCTGTTGCCCCAAATTGGACTTCTACATGGCCTAAAGCAGAGAATGCAACAAATTCAGGTTTTTCTGCAAAAGTTAATCTTGATATTGCTGGAAATGCTTACTATGTTGTATTACCTTCTGGAGCAAATGCACCAACTGCTGCTCAAGTTAAAGCTGGACAGGATGCAAACGGAAATACACTTGCAGCGAATATGATAGGTACAATTGTATGTAATAGTGGTAATACAGAATATTCTTCAAATGTAAGTGGTTTATCTTCAGCAACAACATATAATGTTTATTTTATTGCCGAAAATATTTCAGGTACGATTTTGCAAACTAATCCTGTAATGTTAAGTATTACAACTATTTCAGGATTTATCGCTCCAACAGTTTCAAATCCTACTGTTAGTAGTATAGGATATAATTTTGCAACATTAGGAGGAGATATAACTAGCGATGGAGGTGCTCCAATAACTGCAAGAGGTACCGTATGGAATACTACTGCTGGAGTTTCTATTAGTGATAACTATTTACTTGAAGGTAATACTACAATAGGCGTTTTTACACAACAAAGAACTTCATTACCTTCTAAAGCTCAGATATTTTATAAAGCATTCGCAACTAATTCAGCGGGAACTACATTATCAACGGAAGCTAGTTTCTTTACTTTAGCAGAAGAACCTGTAGCTCATGTTGCAAATTTTGCAGCTGTTGCTTCTAGTCCTACTCAAATTGATTTAAGTTGGACTCCGGTTTTTGCAGATGGTTATTTAGTTATCAGAAGACAAGGAGCAATTGCACCAACTGGTATGCCAATTGATGCAAGTGCTTATAATATTGGAACTTTAATAGGTAACGGAACAGTAGTTGCTGATATTTTAAACGGTACTACTTCATCTGTTCAAATTAGTGCATTAAGTCCTATGACTCAATATAGTTTTATTATTATTCCTTATGCTTACGATGGTTTAAATTATCAGACATATAATTATAATATAAATCCGATAATTCCAACAGTTTCGGCAACAACTCTTACTCCTCCCTCTACTACCTATACTTGGAATGTTACAACAGGAACCGGAGATTATAATGTTGCTACAAACTGGACTCCTGCCAGAACAACACCCGCTTCAAATGATATTTTACAATTTAATAATGTTGCAATTGATACTGTTTATGGTATTACTACTCAAACAATTGGTCAGATAATTGTAAGTACTAATACTTCTGTTTTTTTACAAGCTGCCTCAACTGCTACTTTAAGTATATCAGGATATACGGGAACAGATTTGACTATATCAGCTGGTTCTTATTTAAATATCATTGGTACAAATGCTTTAACAGTAAAACTATTAACAACTGCTTCTGCAATAATTAATGGGTCAATAAATTATTCGGGTGCTGCCCATAAGTTTGATGCTGTAGATGCTGGTGCAATTGTTTTTGAAAATGGCTCAAGTTTAACTCAAGATATTGGTTGTACCGGAAATATATTTACAAATGCAGGTACTTCAAATGTTGTATATTTTAAAAATGGTTCTGTATATACTCAAAATGCTGGTTCAAATCCATTTGCCTTGTCAGCTCCTTCATCAAAAGTTGTATTTGAAGATGGTAGTTTGTTTAAATTCAGATTAGCATCTGGTTCTCCTTCATTATCTGGTAGAACATATGCTGATTTTGAAATTAATCCTTTATCAGCAAATACAAGTATGGCAAATATGACAGGTTCTGGTACATTAACAGTAAATAATTTACTTATAGATTCTTCAAATGTCGGAATAAATCTAACTGGATTGATTAATATCAAAGGTAATATTACTGTTAGTCCTACAACTATTCTTAATTTTAATCCTGCATCCACAGGAGGAAGTATGAATTTAATTGGTATTATACCTCAAACTTTATCTGGAGGTGGTAGTATTAAAATGGGTTCAAAAACTAATTTTATTATTAATAATATCAATGGAATTAATATAAATGATTCAATAACATTAGGGGGTGTTTTAACATTTACTAGTGGAATTATAAATTTGGGTGCAAATATTACTTTAGATTCAACTTCAAGTATTGCAGGAACTCCATCTTCAACATCAATGATTATACCTAACTCATTTAAAATTTATAAAGTTTTCAATCCAACTAATCTTACTAATAACTTTAGCTTTCCAATTGGAGAAACTACAAAATATATGCCTGTTTCAATAGCTTTAAATACTGCTACTTATGATAATCAGAATTTTATAGGTGTTAAAATGAATTCTATAAAAAATCCATTGGATTTAAGTTCAAGTAATTATTTGAAAAGATATTGGGATATTGAAAGTTATGGGATTACTGCTTTCTCTTGTAATGCTGTATTTCAGTATGATATTGCAGATGTAATTGGTAGTGAAAATTTGATATTATGTAAAAATTTTACATCAAATCCCATATCTGTTTTTGATCCTGCAAATGTAACACTTCATCAACTTTCAGCTATTGGTATAAGTGAATTTGGTTCTTTTGGCGGTGGTGAGGATTTATCTTCAAAAACTTTAAACCTTACATTGTTATTAGAAGGATTATTTAATGGAATTGATATGACTCCTGCTCAAGATGAAAATGGAAATCATTTTGGTGCTAATATTGCTGATTTGATTACTGTTGAATTACGTGAAAATACATCACCATATAATGTAGCAAGTACTTTTACAAATCAATATTTACTCACTAATGGTGATTGTGTAGTTGATATTCCTGCAGCATATGCTGATAATTATTACATTGTAATTAAGAATAGAAATAGTATTGAAACATGGAGTAATAACCCTATTTCATTTGCAGTAAACTCAATAAATTATGATTTTACTGACGCTGCTTCAAAGGCATTTGGAAATAATTTGAAACAAGTGGCAAATGGTGTTTTTGCAATTTATGTTGGAGATGTAAATCAGGATGGATTGGTTGACGGAAGTGATATGTCTGATACAGAAACTAGTAATAATAATTTTGAAACTGGTTATTTGGTAACTGACGTAAATGGAGACGGATTAGTTGATGGAAGTGATATGTCAATAGTTGAAACTTCTAATAATAATTTTGTTTCGAGTATTATACCTTAAATATATGTTGGAATTATAATTAAATAATTAATAATAAATAGTGAAAATGAAAAAAATAGTTACGTTATTTTTCTTGTTGCTAATTGTTGCAGCAAAGATTACACAAGCGGATGTGCATCCTAATAATGCAAATTGGCCAACTTATAATTTATTCTTAAAGAATGATACGATGATTTCTTCGAATATTTATGAGTTTGAAGTTTGGATAAAAGCAACTTCAGGTACAACTTCAGTTCCTGCATCTATTGCATTTACCCTTGATTATTTTCAAGTTGGAATTACTATTAATCCTGCTATCGTTAATGGAGGATCCATCACTGCTAGTATAATTAATACGAATTCGCAACTTCCTGTTGATATGCAACCTACTAGTGTTTCATATCAAACAAATTGTATAAAATTAGCAGGTAAGAATGTTTCTACAACATTGCCAATTGCATATAATCAAGAAGTTTATTTAACTAAACTTAGAATTACGAATAATACAGCAAATTTTGCTACAGTTAATCCTAATCCTACTTTTAGTTTTGCAAATACACCCTATCCAACTAAAATATTTGTAATAATTCCTCCAACCACATCTGGAACAAATATTACTTTACCTATTACAGATCCTGTTGTTCTTGGTTGGCATTTTGCAAATCAATTAAATAATCCTGTACTTAATCAAATTCCTGCAATTTATAATGTTGGTGGAACAGCAAATTATTGTTCAACATCAACTGGTGCAAATATTACATTAAGTAATTCAGAAGTTGGGGTTAGATATCAATTATTCAAAAATAGTGTGATGGAAGGAACTGCAAAAATTGGAAACGGTTCAATCCTTACTTGGAATGATAATTTAGCTGGAACTTATACTGTTGTTGCAACAAGAATGAGTACTAATCTAAGTTCAACAATGAATGGATCTGCAGTTTTAACCGAAACGATTGGATTACCTGGATCTGCTGGAGTAGTTAGTGGAAATACTACAATTTGTCAAGGGAATCCTGGTGAAACTTATTCCGTTCCTGTTGTAACTAATGCTGAATCATATGTATGGGAATATACAGGTGCAGGTGTATCTATAATTGGTAATACAAATAGTACTGTTATAAATTTTTCTGCTAATGCAACTTCTGGAAATTTAACCGTTAAAGCTCAAAATGCATGTGGATTTGGAACAGTTTCTTCACCATTAAGCATTGTTTTAAGTAATTTGCCTGAGGCAGCAGGAATAATTGTTGGTACTTCAACTGTATCTCCTGGTCAAACTGCTATTTCTTATAGTGTGCCAATGATTAACGGTGCAACGACATATACTTGGAATTATACAGGTGTTGGTGCAACTATTAATGGGTCATCAAATACAGTAACAATAGATTTTGGAGCTAATGCAACACCTGGATTCTTAACTGTAAAAGGCACAAATCCTTGTGGTAGTGGACTTGTTTCTGCAGATTTTGCTATTAATGTAAATTCAATACCAGGTGCTGCAGCAGCTATTTCAGGATCTTCTACAATTTGTCCTGGTCAAAATAATGTAATTTTTACAATCCCTTCAATTTTGGGAGCTGATACCTATTTGTGGGAATATACAGGTTCTGGAGTTACAATTGATTCTACACTTGGTGATACTGCTTATGTTAGTTTTGCTTTAAATGCTACTTCAGGCAATCTAAGCGTTAAAGGACATAATACATTTGGATATGGAACACCTTCACCTAATTTTGCAATAACTATTAATTCATTCCCTGATGCTGCTGGACAAATTTCAGGTTTAGATTCTGTTTGTAAGGGTTCTAATAATGTTACTTTCACAGTTCCATCAATAGCAAATGCAACTAATTATATTTGGACACTTCCAAATGGAGCAACAGGTTCAAGTTTAACTAATTCAATATCTGTTAATTTTAGTACAACTGCTACAAGTGGTAATATATCAGTGAAAGGTAATAATATTTGTGGTGAAGGAACTTCTTCTGCAAAAGCAATTTTTATCAATCAAATACCAGCTAATGCTGGCACTATATCAGGTTTGTCTCCAGTTTGCCAAGGTGTTAATAACTTGACTTATACTGTTCCTCAGATATCTGGTGCAACTTCTTATATTTGGACTTTACCTTCAGGGGTAAGTATTGCTACTATGAATAATAATAGTATCATTGTTAATATTTCTACAACTGCTACTGGTGGTCAAATTACAGTTAAAGGATCTAATGTTTGTGGAAATGGAATTGCTTCAGCAATGTCTTTAAATATTAATCAGTTGCCTTCTGCTGCTGGAGTTATTACAGGCTCTGCAACTGTTTGTCAGGGACAAAATGCTGTTTCTTATACCGTTCCTTCAATTTCTAATGTATCTTCTTATATGTGGACAACTCCTAGTGGTACCATCGGATCAAGCTCAACAAGCACATTGTTATTGAGTTTTCCTGTAACTTCTGTTAGTGGGAATGTTACTGTAAAAGGAAGTAATGCATGTGGACAAGGAAGTTCATCTACCTTTGCTGTTACAGTTAATCCATTACCTGACACTGCAGAAATTTTAAATGGACCAAATGTTGTTTGTAAAGGTGTAACTGCTGTTGTTTATAAAGTAGGTACTATTGTTGATGCAATCTCTTATGATTGGACATTACCAAACGGTTTTGTTGGTTCAAGTACAGCAGATAGTATTGTTGTTGATATTTCTTCTACAGCCGTTTCAGGTAATATTATTGTTAAAGGTGTTAATGCTTGTGGAAATGGTGTTAGTAAATCATTAGCTGTTACTGTTAATGATGTTCCTGCACAAGCAGGTTCTATTGCTGGTAATCCAAGTGTTTGTCAAGGACAAAGTAATGTAACTTATACTGTTCCTTCAATTGCTGGTGCTACTTCATACATTTGGACTTTACCAAATGGATTTACTGGTAATAGCGCCACAAATTCTATTGCTGTAAATATTGCTAATAATGCTGTTACTGGTAGTATAAGTGTTTATGCTACAAATGGTTGTGGTGTTGGTTTGTCTTCTAATACAAGTATAACAGTTAATGCAATGCCTGATACTGCTTCAACAATTGGAGGTTTAGCAACTGTTTGTCAAGGTCAGCAAAATGTTACTTATACTGTACCTGCAATTAATAATGCAACATCATATACATGGACTCTTCCAGCTGGTGCAACAGGAACTAGTACAACAAATTCAATTACTTTAAATTATGCTAATTTTGCAGTTTCAGGTGTTTTAAAAGTTAAAGGACAAAACGCTTGTGGTTTTGGACAAGAATCTCAAATTTCAATTACTGTTAATCCTTTGCCTGCAAATGCTGGAACCATTACTGGAATTACCTTGATTTGTAAAGGACAAACTAATTTAACTTATTCAATCCCATCAATTAACAATGCTACAGATTATGTATGGACATTCCCTACAGGTTTTACTCTTGTTGGTTCTGGTAATAATGACACAATTAAGCTAAATACAAATATGAGTGCGGTTTCTGGTCCAATAACAGTAAAAGGACAAAATGCATGTGGTTTTGGTAATCAAGCTACTAAATCGATTACTGTTAATGGCGTTCCTGCTGCTCCTTCTGTTATTTCTGGAAGCGATACAGTATGTCAGGGTGCTCAAAACCAATTATATTCTGTAGCTAATGTTTCTGGAGCAACTTCTTATACATGGACTCTAAATAACGGAGCTACTGGTTCAAGTACCAATAGTAGTATTTTTGTTAGCTTCAATTCTCCAGCAACTAGTGGAAATATTGTTGTTAAAGCTAACAATGTTTGCGGTACAAGCGATTCTACTTTTAAATCAATTACAGTTAGTTTACCTGCTGCTGCTGCTGCTACTATAACTGGACCTATCGCTGTTTGTCCAGGTGCTACTAATCAAACTTATACAGTTCCTGCTATTTCTGGAGCTACTTCTTATGTTTGGACTTTGCCTGCAGGTGTTACTGGAAATAGCTCTACAAATTCTATTTCGGTGGATTTTGCTAGTTCTGCAGTTGCTGGAAGTATTTCTGTATATGGTACAAATTCATGTGGTGATGGAGCTTCTTCTTCATTAGCATTTACAATTAGTGCTTTGCCAGGTGCTGCTGGTACAATAACATCTGTTGGAGGTGATTCTATTGTTGTTGCTGGAACTAAATCATATACTGTACCTGCAATAACTGGCGCTACATCTTATGTTTGGACTTATTCAGGAACTGGTGCTACAATAACTGGGACAACAAATACTATATCTATTAGTTTCTTATCAAACTTTACTGGTGGTAATTTAACTGTAATGGGACAAAATGCTTGTGGTAACGGAACTGTTTCTCCAGCATATACCATTACTAATTATGTTGGTATAGATGATCAAAATGGAAATTCTTTAAATTATAGCATTTATCCAAATCCAACCAAAGGAAAAATTACTGTTGTAATTAATGGTGTTTCAAGTAAATTAGAACTTCAAATTACCAATTTGCAAGGTGAAGTTATCCGTACTCAAAGTATATCTAATGATAAACAATCTTATACTACTGATATTGATTTATCTAATTATGCTAAAGGTATTTATTTTGTGAAAATAATTAATAACAACTTTGTAAAAGTTGAAAAAGTAGTTTTACAATAGGTTACTTATATTTAATCAATTAAAAAAGGGAAAGTGTTTTTACTTTCCCTTTTTTAATTTCCTAAAATTCAATTGTTCGAATTTCTTTTATTATAGGTTCCTCGAAACTGCATACACTTAATTTATAATCTTTATCAAAATCAAACTGATTTATATACAAAACCTCTTTATTAACATCATCTGTAATACTTATTTTACCTTCTTCGAAAAGTACTGTAAAACTA
>CAZWRD010000070.1:0-15211 GCA_964636105.1 uncultured Bacteroides sp. | reverse complement strand
GTTAAGCCAAACCTGGAATTGATGATATGAGTTTTCGGGTATAATCTGATTTTGGGTTTTTGTAAATAGCGTCAGATTCGCCCATTTCAACTATTTCGCCTTTTTGCATTACTATCATACGGTCCGACATAAATTTTACTACTGATAAGTCGTGTGAAATAAAGATATAAGTAAAGTTGAAATCTTTTTTTAACTCGTTTAACAGGTTGAGTACTTGTGCCTGAATGGATACATCTAAAGCAGAAACAGATTCATCGCATATAATTAGTTCGGGGTTTAAAGCCAAAGTACGGGCAATGCAAATCCTTTGACGCTGACCTCCCGAAAACTCGTGAGGATAACGCAAAAACTGTGTTTCGTTCATTCCAACTCTTTCGAGCAATTCTATGGCTTTTTGTTTTCTTTGTCGGTCGTTATTATATAGATTGTGAACCTTCATTGGTTCAGTAATGGCATTGCCTATATTGATCCTTGGATTGAGTGATGAGTATGGGTCTTGAAATATGATTTGCAGTTTACGGCGAAGTTGTCGCATCTGATTTACTGATAATTCCGTCAGATTTTGTCCTTTGTAAATAATACTTCCTTCTGAGGCTTCTAAAAGTTGCAATATGCTTCTGCCTAAGGTGGTTTTCCCACATCCCGATTCGCCAACTAAACCTAATGTTTCGCCTTCATAAACATCAAAACTGATGTTTTTAACAGCTTTAAAAGATGAGAGGGCATTGCCCAGTATGCTTCTTTTGGTTACAAAATCAACTTCCAAATTTTTAATCTCTAAAATAGGTTTACTGTTATAAATCTCTTTGTGTAAAATTTTTCTGTTTTCGTCAGTTATTTCTTTAAAGATAAAGGTGGCTTCTTCATTTACAAAATCGCCAACTGTTGGAAGTTTTTCTAATCGTATATCCATTGAGGGACGGCAAGCCATAAGGCCTTTGGTATAGGGATGTTTTGGTGATTGTAAGATATCATGTGCATTTCCATGTTCAACAATTTGACCTTTGTACATTACCGCGATATTATCGGCTATTTCGGCTACAACACCCAAATCATGAGTAATAAATATTACCGACATATTGTATTTTTGTTGCAAAGTCTTTATTAATTGTAGTATGGTTTTCTGTACAGTTACATCCAATGCTGTTGTTGGCTCATCAGCTATTAGGAGCGAAGGATTGCATGATATTGCCATGGCTATCATTACTCTTTGTTTTTGACCGCCAGATAGTTCGTGAGGATATTTCCCAAATATGGTTTCTGGTTGTGGCAATAATACATCGTAAAAAAGAGCAATGGTTTTTTCGCGGGCTTGTTTTTTTGTTAATGCTTGATGCAAAAGCAGTGCTTCCATCACTTGTTTGCCGCATTTCATTACCGGATTGAGCGATGTCATGGGTTCCTGAAATATCATTCCTATTTGGTTGCCTCTTATTTTGCGCATTTCAGCTTCTGAAAGTTTTAAAATGTCGCATGTTGAAGTAGTTGAGTTAAAAATAATTTCTCCCGAACTTATCTTGGCAGGAGGTTGTGATAAAAGTTTCATTACAGCCATGGATGTTACCGACTTGCCCGAACCCGATTCTCCCACAATACCAAGTATCTGTCCTTTATTTAATGAAAAACTGATATGGTCAACTGCTTTATGATAAGTGTTTTCGTTTTTAAATTCTACAGTCAGATTTTTTATATGTAACAGCTCTTTTTCCAAATATTATAACTTATTAAAAACACTGTAAAGATAACTAAAAGTTTGGAAAGTATGCTTTTTATGAACATAATTTATAAAAAAAACCGATAACAATATGCCATCGGTTTTTTATTTTATTAGAAATTAATGGGATTATTTATATTCCTTAACTTCAACTTCTTTGTTGATTACCATTAAGCCATTCATTGCCAATGCATGCATTTCGTCTTCGCCCGGATAAACTGAAACAGGAGCTAGATGAGCAACACGTTTTATAACTGAGTCAACAAAAGGTTTGCCATATGCAATACCCCCAGTTAACAAAATAGCATCCACTTCACCCATCAATACTGTTGACATGGCCCCAATCTCTTTTGCAACCTGATATGCCATTGCATCTTGAATTAGTTGAGCTTTTTCATCTCCGGCAGCACCACGTTTTTCAACTTCATAAGCATCATTAGTTCCCAAATAAGCAACATAACCACCTTGTCCGGTTATCATTCTTACAATTTCAACAAAAGAATATTTATTGCTAAAACACAATTTTACCAATGCACCGGCAGGTAAAGTCCCACTTCTTTCAGGCGAAAATGGACCTTCGCCGTCCAAAGCCTGATTAACATCAATTACTTTCCCTTTCAAGTGTGCACCAACGCTTATTCCACCACCCAAGTGCGCAACGATTAAGTTCATGTCTTCGTATCTTTTACTTTGCGATTTTGCATGAGTGCGTGCAATTGCTTTTTGATTCAATGCATGAAAAATACTCTGTCTTTCGAACAAAGGATGTCCTGAAATACGGGCTAAATCATGAAATTCATCAACAACCACTGGGTCGGCAATAAAAGCTCTTGCACCTTCAATAGATTTTGCAATATCGTTGGCTATTAATCCACCCAAATTACTGGCATGTTGACCTAAAACCCCAACCTTTAAATCGGCAATTAAAGCTTCATTAACTTCATAAACACCTGATGGGATAGGTTTTACCAAACCACCTCTGCCAACTATAACAGAAATTGAATTTACTTCGATATTGGCATTTTTCAGTTCCTCTAAGATAATGTTTTTTCTAAACTCATACTGATCTGTAATTCTGTTGAATTGACCAATTTCTTCGGATGTATGTTTGATATTTTTTAGAAAAACTTGTTTGGTGTTCTCAAAAACAGCAATTTTTGTTGAGGTTGAACCCGGATTAATGGCTAATATTTTGTTCATTAAAATATGATTTTGTGTGTGTTTATAAATTAAAAAAGCCATGCTGATTATAAAAAAAATCAGCATGACAAAATTGTAAATCTTTGTTTTTTATTTTGCAGTTAATGCTGCCAAAGCAATTGAGTATAATTTTGTTAACTCGCTATCGCCTCGAGAAGATAAAATAGCTGGAACCCTTGCTCCTGCAACAAATGCACCTAATTCGCCTCCACATAATTTGGTGTGTGCTTTGTAAAATACATTTCCTGATTCTATACTTGGAAATAATAAACAATCTGCATCGCCAGCAACTTCGCTTTTTAGTTTTTTAATTTCAGCACTTTCTTTGTCAATAGCAACATCCAATGCCAATGGTCCATCAATAATTCCATCTTTAATTTGACCTCTATCGCTCATTTTAGCTAAAATAGCACCATCGATACAAGCTTGCATTCCTACCGACATTTGTTCGGTTGCAGCAATTACAGCAACTTTTGGTTTAGCTATACCAAGCGCTTTTGCTGTATTTATCATAAAATTGGTAATTGTAAGCTTTTGTTTGAAATCAGGTGCTGGAATAATTGCCATATCACTGCAAACCAATAATTTGTGGTAAGCAGGATTTTCAAGAACTGCAATATGAGTAAGAATTGCACCCGGGTTCATTAAACCGGTTTCTTTGTTTAAGATGGCGCGCATATATTTATCAGTAGTTACAGTACCTTTCATCAACATATTGCCTTCGCCATCATTGATAAGTTTAACTGCCAATGTTGTTGCTTTCATTTCATCAGCTTCGTGTACAATTCTGAATTTACTGATGTCAATATTTTCATCTTTGCAAATTTGAGCAATTACATCTTGATTTCCAACTAAAGTTGCATCAACAATGCCGTGTTCTACAGCTCCGTTTATAGCTCCGATAGTGTGAGAATCATTAGCAAATGCAGCTACTAAACGCTTTTTTTCTTTACTTTTAAGGACCTCAAGCATTTGGTCCAATTTTGTGATTGACATATTAATACGGTTATTTTATTTGATTGAAAAATAGTAAATTTTATGCTGCAAAAGTATAAAGATTTTTCGATATAGCCATCAATAAACTGCATAAAAAAAGCCCTTTAGAAACCTAAAGAGCTTTTTTTTGAAACAAAAAAAATTATTTCTTTTTATTTGGGATATCCAAACCGTATCCTTTTTTCTTATCAACAATTCTTAGAATTATACTTAGAATTATTGCTGCAACACCAAATCCTGCAAATATAAATTCAGGAACAGTATAATCATATTTTGCACCTGCAACTCCTGCCGATATTTGTTCTGAAACACCTGGATTTGAAGCTGATAATGCGTAGCCAATTAGCATTGGTACTGCCAATAAACCGATGTTTTGAATCCAGAAAATAGCTCCATAAGCAGAACCTAAATATCTGTCTTCGATAATTTTAGGTAATGATGGCCACATAGATGCAGGTACTAATGAAAATGCTGTACCTAAAATAACTATAGTTCCAATAGCAATAGGCACATTAAATACTTCTGCTGGTACTAAAGCAAATACCAAGTGGGAAATAGTTAACAAAATAGCACCATATAACATTAATGTTGCACCTTTTCCTTTTACATCCAAAAAATATCCAATAAATGGGGTTAATACCATTGCACCTATTGGGAAATAAGAGAAATATGCTGCGGCTTCTTTCATCTCAATATTTAATTTTGAGGCAAGCATATCTGTAGCAAATTTTTGGAATGGGAAAATTGCTGAATAAAATAAAACGCAAAGGCCAGCTATTGCCAAGAAACCAGGATTTGAAAAAATCTTACCAATATCACTTAATTTGAATTCATCTTCTGGTGATACTTCTAAACCTTCACCTGTTTGTTTGTCAAGTTTTTTATCAAGAAAAGTATATATAAAAAATGTTATAAATCCGATACATAAAAATGCTAGTCCCATAAATACAGAATTAGATGGACCACCATTCTCTGCAAATATTGGAGTTAAACGAAAAACAGCAAAAACACCTAAACGTGCTACAGCCATTTCCAAACCCATTGCTAAAGCCATTTCTTTTCCTCTAAACCATTTTACAATAGTTTTAGAAACTGTAATACCAGCCATTTCAACACCAACTCCAAAAATAGAAAATCCAACAAATGCAAGTTTTGCAGATGCAGGTATCCATGTTATAAATGAGTTAAGCCAAGTTGCAAATCCTGAAACTGCAAAAGCATCGGTAAGCGCATAAAATTTTAATCCCGCTCCTAAAACCATGGTTATTCCAGCAGTAATAAGTGTGAAACGTATTCCCATTTTATCCAGAATAATACCGGAGAAAATTAAAAAGAAAGCAAAAACATTTAGAAAAAACTCAGAACCACCCAGCATTCCAAAAACTTCAGGTGTCCATTTATAAATTCTCTCTAAGTCTGTTTGTAGTGGGGCAACCACATCTACAAAGAAATACGCAAAAAACATGGTTGATGAAATCAACGCCAAAGCAATCCATCTTGCAGTTGTTGAGTCACGCAATGATGCTTTAATTTTTTCTGTCATTTTTATTAAATTTTATTTATTAATATTTTTTAAACCGCAAAGCTAAAACTTTTTTCTGAAATGTGGTTTTTTTATTTAAAAAACTATAGTATTTTAGCAAAAAAAAACGATGCCGTTAATTGTTTTCGATGATACTTATTTTATGCAGCAGGCTTTGAAAGAAGCTCAACTAGCTTTTGATGAAAATGAAGTTCCTATTGGTGCTGTTATTGTGGCTAATGATAAGATAATTGCAAAAGCTCATAATCTTACCGAAAGATTGAATGATGTAACTGCACATGCCGAAATGCAAGCCTTTACCTCTGCTTCTAGCTATTTAGGTGCAAAATATCTAAAAGATTGTACTTTATATGTTACTATTGAGCCTTGTTTTATGTGTGCAGGTGCTTCATATTGGACGCAAATCAGCCGAATTGTATATGGTGCAAAAGATGAAAAGCGTGGATTTTCAAAAATAAATTCCAGAATATTACACCCTAAAACCGAGATAATAGGAGGAGTTTTAGAAAAAGAATGTGCTCAAATTATGAGCAATTTCTTTAAAAGTAAAAGATAATTATTAATTCCTGAACTTAAGATTAATAAAAACAATCTCGGGTTTACTCCCAATTCTTATTGGAGGACCCCAAGTTCCAAAGCCCGAAGAAACATAAAAATGAGTTTTCTCTTTCTGTAAGTATCCATAACTTAACTCAAAAACCTTTTTGGTTATCAAGTTGAAAGGGAAAAACTGACCATTATGTGTATGTCCTGATAATTGTATATCTATCTTGTTTTCAATAGCTTCATTCAAATTTGCTGGTTGATGATCCATTAAAATTAAAGGTAGATTTTTATCAATATTATCGACTATACTTTTTAAGGTTTTGCGGCTTCCATTTCCAAATCTCTTTGAATCTTTGTCGTTTCTGCCAACCAAATAAAAACTATTGTCAATCAAAACAGAAGTATCAATTAATACATTGATATTAAGAGTTTTTATGTAGTTTATGGCTTTGTTAAAGTTACCAATATGTTCGTGATTACCAGCTATTGCCCATACTCCCAATTTGGGATGTAATTGCTTTAACGGATTTCCAATGTCATTTCGCAGTATTGGGGATAATTCTTCATCCATTATATCACCTGCAAATAATACAATATCAGGATTTTGATTATTTATTGTTTCAGTCAATTTTTTCAGATATTTTTCATAAACCATAGTTCCCAAATGAATATCTGAAACCAAAGCAATCTTTAATTCGGGATACTTTTCATTTTTTTTGTCGATATTTATTGTATAATTCTGAATAACTGCATTTCTGGCATTGATATTTCCGTAAATCATTAGTATCGATATTGTTGTAATGATTCCGATTAAGCTATAAAACTTTAGATTAATATATTCGGGCGTATTTGCTAAGGGTAGAAAATTAAAAAATAGATTGCTAAGTTTAAGTATATCAATAATTAAAATGAAAAGGAAAAAATACAATGCAGCTGATAACCAAAAAGATCCTATCCATGTAGTAATTTTATGAATTGCAAAAAAACTTTGCTTACCTGTAAATTTCGATATAATAAAACTTAAAGCCAAAACCCAGAAAACAATGAGGTAAATGACTTTAATTGCAGTAATTGGTGGCAATGCCTGCCATCCTCTTATAAAAATATAATAGTTGCCGAGTAAGTATATGCTGAAAAAAATTATGTAAAAAATCATTGATTATTTTAATTTTAAAAACTTATCAGTAACTACAAATGATTCGATTTATTGTTTAAACGGATTAAGAGTAATTAAAAAAGTTTAAGATTTATTTTTTTCAAAATAAGCTTTTAAAATGGCTGTTTTAGCTTTTCCCACAACTTTTTGCAAATCTTCGTCATTGGCTTTTTCAATATTTTTTACCGATTTGAATTTTCGTAACAAAGCTTGTGCTGTTGTATATCCAATTCCTTCAATTTCAGTTAATACGGTTTTGATTGTGCCTTTATTTCTTTTGCTACGATGATGAGTAATGCCAAAACGGTGGGCTTCGTCACGCATTTGTTGTATGATTTTAAGCGTTTCAGACTTTTTGTCTAAATACATTGGAATTGAGTCCTCTGGATAATAAATTTCCTCCAGCTTTTTGGCTATTCCAATAATACTTATTTTGCCACGCAATCCCAATACTTCCAGACTTTTTAATGCAGAACTAAGTTGCCCTTTGCCACCATCAACCACAATAAGTTGTGGCAGATCTTTTTCTTCTTCCAACAAACGATGATAACGGCGGTAAATTACCTCTTCCATTGATGCAAAATCGTTTGGCCCTTCAACCGTTTTGATATTAAAATGACGATATTCTTTTTTGTCGGGTTTGGCATTTTTAAAAACTACCATTGCTGATACTGGATAGGTTCCCTGAATATTTGAATTGTCGAAACATTCAATATGTTTGGGCAAAACATTCATTCTCAAATCTTTCATCATCTGGTTGAGAATGCGTTTGGTATGCCTTTCGGGATCAACCAGATCTTTTTGTTTTTGCTTATCAAGTTTGTAAAATTTGGCATTTCTTTCCGATAAATCCAGTAATTGCTTCTTATCGCCACGTTGCGGAACGCTAAGATTTATTTTTGGCAATTCAATTTCGATTGGAAATGGAATGATAATTTCAGTTGAATTACTATAAAAGCGTTGACGCATATCGATAATAGCGATACAAAGCAATTCTTCAGGTGTTTCGTCAAGTTTTTTCTTTAGTTCGATGGTATGTGTTTGAACAATAGCTCCATCAATTACTTTCAGATAATTTACAAAGCCCGAATTTTCATCAGTTACAATTGAAAAAACATCCACATTATCGATATTAGGATTTACAATGGTTGATTTACTCTTATAATTTTCGAGATGCTGCATTTTTTCTTTGATAATCTGAGCCTTTTCAAATTCAAGACTTTCGGCAAAGCTCATCATTTTGTTTTTTAGTTGTTTCAACACATTAGAAACATTTCCTTTGATAATTTCGGTAATTTCGAGTAAGGTTTGTTTGTATTCCTCTTCATTTTGAAATCCTTCGCAAGGTCCTTTGCAGTTTTTGATATGATACTCAAGACAAACCTTATATTTTTCGGTTTTTATTTTTGATTCAGACAAATTTAATTTGCAATTTCTGATTTGATAAAGCTGACGAATAAGTTCCAGCAAAGTATTCATCATTCTTACCGAAGCATAAGGCCCAAAATACTGAGAGCCATCTTTTAGTACATGTCGAGTAGGAAAAATTCTGGGGAATGCTTCGTTTTTAATACAAATCCATGGGTAGGTTTTGTCATCTTTTAGCATGACATTGTACCGAGGCTGATATTTTTTTATCAGATTGTTTTCCAATAATAGGGCATCCAATTCGGTGTCAACAATCATAAAACGGATATCGGCAATTTTGCGAACCAAAACGCCAGTTTTTCCTTGTTCGAATGTATCTTTGTTAAAATAAGAACTTACTCTTTTCTTTAAATTTTTGGCTTTACCAATATAAATAATACTGCCCTTTTCATCAAAATACTGATATATACCCGGTTTCTCGGGCAGGGTTTGCAATATTGATTTAATGTGATCTATATTTTCCGATTTTAATTGCATAGATATCTGTAAATTGTAACTTTTTGCTATTATTTTTCTGCAATTTTACTTCATCTTTGGTTTATTAATACATGATTAAAATATAGTAAATTGCATAGATAAAATTAGATTATTTAAAACTTGTGTTTTGCATAAAGTTAGCCAAAATGTTTGTAAATAAAAATAAATAAAATAATTACATATAATAGTATTTGAAATTTCCCCTAAATTTCCCCTAAATTTCCCCTAAATTTCCCCTAAAATCCATTCTCGTTTATTATTAGTTTTTATTTTACCTGCAATTCGCAATAGTGTTAAGAAGTTTTCAACTTTCTTTTTTTTCTTCTCCATACTTAATGTGGCTGAAAGTTTTGGTAAAATAAGTGTATCTATTGCACTTCTTTTTGCTACAGTGAATTTTTTTATATATTCTACTATCAATTCTTTAAAATAAGTATCATCAAGGCTCCTGTTTGCAATATATTCTGCTTTTAATTCTTCATTATCTATGAGTTCTAATACTTTAGAAGAAAGGAATAAATTGTTTTTTCTTCCTTCAATAAATTTATTTTTCTTTAAGTATTTATATTCATCATCAGAAATTAATTTTTGCTTTTGTACTTTGTCAAGCAACAAAATATCTTTCAAACTAAGTTGTGGATTTTTAATTAAAATTCGTGCAAAATCTTCATTTAGAATTTTTCCGGTAATGCATATTTTTACTTTTCCATCCCTTAAATCGTAGTCTGGCATTGGGAAAAAACGTAGTCGTTGATAATTGAATATTTTTTTTATTCCTCCCCCTTGTGTTTCAATCATATCAAGGGTTTTCATTGCAGAAACTAAAAATGGATTTCTATAAATATCATGTGGAGAATCTTGCAAAACGACATCTTCTACAGATTTTGGAAGAAAATGGCCTATATTGGTATATACCAGATGATCATCTTCAAATTCAGTTATGTTAACGTAAGCTCCTTTGGTATAATCTTGATGAGCAATAGCATTATGTAAAGGTTCTCTTATAGTAAATGGGTCGTAACGTAGAAATTCATCTGGAAACAATGAGCCATCTCTTAAAAAACGATATTTTAGATTTCTAATTTTTTTATAAATTTCATCTACAGCAAGAATAAAAGGTATTGAAAAAACCTCAAAGTCTTTATCTTGATTTTCAATTGTTTTAAGATTCCATCTGATTTTAACTGATGATCCTAAAAAATGCTCTGATTCTTCTTTCCCTAATAAAATCATTGAAGCATTTGTAATTTTACCTTTTATAGTTAATCTTGCTTTATTCAAAAATTTTATATCATCCCAAGTGTCAACTTCATTGTTATATTTTGGATTTCGTTTTTTAAATTCAATTCGTGCTTTTTTTATTGCATCTTCGTCCAAATCACTAATATCAGCATCGTGAATTATTTTTGATGTCCAATCTTCATGTTTTGATTGTGAACGAATTCTTTCAATTTCTTCTAAATTAAGTGCTGACAAACTTTCACCATTTCTTCCATAATAATGTCCTTCAAATGCAATGGGCAAACCAATAGGAGCTGGTGGAATTTGGAACATTATTATTCGTTTTTCTTCAATAAAACACTCATATATTTCAATGAAACTGATGTTGTTAGACGTTTTGTCTGCAATTTCTTTTTTTAGGCTTTGTAGATTCTTAGAACCAGGACGATAATTAGTTCCTATTAACTCATGATTTGTGTCTGAAACACCGAATATTAGCCATGCACAATCTGTTTTTTTCAGATTGGCTTCATTTGATAATGCAGAAAAATATTTTCCAATTTTATGAAAGTCAAAATTACTTTTAGCTTCTTTAAATTCTGAAATTTCATTTTCAAAACCAGTTCGAAGCAAATTATTAAGTTTTATATGTAATTGATTTTCATTCATTATTATTTTTCCTTTTTGGGGCTTGCTTTTTCAACAATTACACCAAAATCAACTAATCCTACCACATCAAAATAATCCATCAAATTGTCAATTTGAAATTTATAGGTTCCACTTTCGTTAAAGGTCATTCTTTCTTTTACTAAAAGCTTTAAATCCCACAAATCGCCTGCACCTTCACCCATTAGTTTGCCTTCGGCATTTTTTACTTCAAATTCATGAATAGTTGTACGTTCGTCGCCCGAAGGAGCAATAATTGTAAAATTGGTTTTCAGATTATCATAAGGATATTGAGTTATATGTCGTAAAGTGAAATAAACATTATACTCCGATTTGGTATCATTCATCGGGATTTCAAAAATTAATGGTTTTAATCTATTCCATGTATAATTTGAAAATTCCTGACGTTTTTCATACGTTTTTCCATTGTTACACGAGGTGAATGTAAGCAATCCGATTAAAGTTATTAATAATACTTTCTTCATTTTTAAAGTTTTTTAATTGTCTTTTTTGGTATTAATAATGATGCTAAAATGCTGATTAATAAAATTCCCATAACTACATAAAGCGAATGGGCTGTGGTAAAGCCGATTTCTTTTAACCAATCGTGAATAATCATTTTTAATCCAATAAAAGTAAGCAGTGCTGCTAATCCGATTTTCAAAAAGCGGAATTTATCCATAACATTGCTTAATAAAAAGAATAATGATCTTAATCCAATTATTGCAAAAATATTGGAAAAGAACACAATATAAGGATCTTTAGTAACTGAAAAAATAGCTGGAACTGAGTCAACTGCAAAAATTACATCGGTAAATTCAATAACCAGTAGTACAATAAATAATGGGGTAATGTATGTTTTTCCTGCTTTTTTTACAAAGAAATTTTGTTTTACAAAACGAGGATATACCGAAAAATATTTTGAAGCAAGTTTTACTACTGGATGTTTATGGGTTTCCAGTTTTTCTTCTTTATTGCGTGTTACAAACATCTTGATACCTGTAAATATCAATAAACCTCCAAAAAAGTATAAAATCCATGCAAATTCTTTGATTAAGGCTGCACTTAGGAAAATAAAAATAAATCGCATAACGATAGCGCCTATAATTCCCCAGAATAATACTCTTTTGTAATATTTTTGCTGTACTCCAAATGCAAGAAATATTAATATCATAACAAAAACATTATCAACCGATAGGGCATACTCTATAAGATAACCAGTGAGGAATTCCAATGACAAGTTGTTGTTGTATAATTTTAAAGCCGAATCAAAATCGAGGCCTTCTATCTTGATTTGATGATCGTGAATATCAACAATATATTTTAATCGTTCCATATTGTCAATTCCGTGTATCCAGTCGCCATGCAATTTTAATATTAAGTAAAATATCAAAGAAATTGCTACCCAAACGATGGTCCAGGAAATAGATTCTTTAAAAGAAATAACATGGCTATTTTTTCCAACAACGCCCAAATCAATATACATCATTAGTCCGATAAATGATAGAAATATCGAGAAAAAGATGATTTCATTCCAATTCATATTCTTATGTATTTTTTAAGGTACAAAAATAATTATTTAAATTGTATTTTCAGTTATAAAAATTATAAACAAAATAGTAATCAAATGACTTGATGACTATTTTTGTTTAATGAGGGGTTCTAAATATTAGATTTTTCGAGGCGAATGCAATTTAAAAAAACGCAGTTTACTTTTTGTAAATGAGAACTTAGCGATGCAATATCATGAATACATTTAAATATAATTAAACATCAACGATGTAAAAGTAATTTTTAGAAATCTCGTAATGAATTTTATTTTCTAATTAAAGTCATTATTGGTCGAAATCCAACATATGGATTTGCGTTTTGATATTTTTGTTCAGATTCAACTCTTACATCGTATCCGCTATCGTTCCAACTACCGCCCATTGCTGTTCCTTTATCGCCAATCATTTCAGCTACATTGCCACACATGTTGTATAGCTCGAATGTATTGGGATAGTATGATTTAACTGGAGCGGTTATATCTATGCTTTTTATAGGATTTAAAAAAGTATCTACAATTTCATATTTTTTAGTTTCGGGATTGTAATGTATGTTTTCAGCACCTAAATTTTTGAAATTGCAAAAATAAACATCGCCTAGTAAACGAGGGCTATCCCATGCATATTCGGTTTTTTTGTTTCCTCTGGCAGCCCTTATCCATTGTTGCTTGTTTGGTAAATCAAATTCATATGTAAAACTTTTATCTTTATTTATGAGCTTGTATTTTTGGGTTAGCCATCTGCAATATAAAATGGCTCCTTCGTAACTTACGTTAACTACTGGATAATGATTGTATGCAGGATGTTTGTCGTAATATATTACCAAAGGTTCGTTAAATTTATAGTTGTACATCTTATTCCATTGAATGGTATCTACTTGAGCATATTTGAGTTTTTCGGTTTCGTTGTTTTTTTTCAGTGAATCGAGAAATTCGCGGTATTCTAAATTGCTGACTTCGTATTTTGAAATAAAAAATGCACTTACTTCAACTTCTTTTTTTTCAACTAGTGCTTTGCCTTGTGGAATAAAGACATAGGATTTTAAACCTTTTACCATAAGTGGTTTTTCGGTTTTGTTCTGAGCATTAATCTGGATATTAATTGCTAAAAAAATTGTGGAAACGAGTAAAATTGTTTTGTTCATGGTAATATTGTTTAGTAATTTGTCCAATAACGCTTTAATAGGGCATTAATTATATCGGAATTGATATATCTGATGTTTTTTTGAGCAAAAATGCTACTTTTTTGCGATTCCAGTCATGCGGTCGCCCAAAATTCCGAAGTATTTTGTTAAGAAATAATTGGGATATTGAAGCATAAGTTTGGCAGCGTTTTCTATGAAACTATGGCGAAGCGGAATGGTTTTGGGATGTTTGCAATATTGTTTGATAATGCTTTTTTCGAAGCCTGCACGTTTAAACGATTTTCGTAAACTTGCCGGAAAGAACTCTGTAAGGTGGTAAGGTGGCAAAGTCATGGTCATCTTTTTGCCGCTTAGGCGATAGTAAACAAAGGCTAAGCGACTTGAAATCAAATTGAGTGTAGTGGGTACTTCGGCAAACACATATCCGCCTTTTTTGAGTATTTTGTGCATATTTTCAAGCGCTTCAATGGGGTTAGTGAAATGTTCCAAAACATCGCCCAAATAAATGGCATCGAAATGATTGAGTGGAAGTTCGTTTCCGATTAATTGGCTGTTGAATGAGGCATTGATGATGTTGAGACCATGTTTTTCGCTTGCGGTTTTGGCTGCAAATTCCGAAATTTCGATACCCGTAACATTAAATCCACTATTGCGAAGCTGAACCAAAAGACTGCCTGTAGCACAACCTATTTCTAGGAAATTTCCCTGGGTTACATACTTTTTAAATGAATTGATAATGGGCGAATAATCGGCTTGTGCAGTTGATGTAATATAATCGTGTTCGCCGTGATGTGTTTTTTTGTCGGCAGTAGTAAAATATTGCTCGGCATACATTTCTGTAATTTCATCGGCTGAGGGTTGTGGCTGAATGGTAATTAATCCGCATGAAGTGCATTTAATGCCCCATAATTCTCTGCTTTTGAATGTATAACCGAAAGGAATTTTGTTGCCGTTATTGTTTCCGCATAAAACACAAGTGTATTCGAAATCCATTTTTATTACTTTTTTTATTCAGATGGCGAAATTACTAAAAAGTTTTGTAAGCTGCCTGTTTGTTTTTAATTTGACTGGAAAATTAAGTAGTTTTGTTTTGATAATGCAAAAGAAATTTGGTAAATATCAAAACCATTTTGTGGATTACCTTAACCGGATTCTGTTTATTAAAACCATTTTGTGGAAAGTTCAAACTAGGTTTAATTTACCAAACCCATTTTGTGGAAAGCTTAAACTGAGTTCAGTTTATCAAAATCACTTTGTGGATAGCTTAAATTAGGGTCAGTTTATCAAAACCATTTTGTGGATTACATGAATCGAATTCAGTTCATCGTTTTTCGACACGAATTTGGTCAAACCAGATTCAGTTCATCGTTTTTCACTGTAAAAAACTTAAACAGTAATTACTTCGATTTACTCCATTCATAATTCATCACTCATATTTACTCATACCTCATTTTGTTTCATCATTTTTACTTATTTTTGCACTTTAATTTAAAAAATAAACATATGAAACGAGCCATGAGAAAATATTCACAAACAGGAGGATGTTTATATGGCGAGTTCCATATGTACAAAT
>CAZWRD010000069.1:0-15407 GCA_964636105.1 uncultured Bacteroides sp. | reverse complement strand
TATATCATTATATTATTGCAAATCAAAAACTAATGATCAGTTCCTGAATCATTGAAATGCATAATTTTATCAGTATAAGCTAATAATAATGCCGAAAGAATAAATACCATGTGAATTCCTATTTGCAGCAATGCATCCTGCAACTCAATATTATGTATATCAACAAAGGTTTTGAGTAAATGAACTCCAGAAATACTTACCAAAGAAACAATTAATTTAATTTTTAATGTACTAGCATTTATTTTACTCAGCCATTCGGGTTTATCGTCATGATTTTCAAATTCAATTTTACTTACAAAAGTCCAATAACCACCAATAAATACAACTACTAACAAATTAATTACCATTGAAATATCTATTAAGCCCAAAACAGCGAGCATAATTGTATTTTCATCCATTGAAGTAAAATTTGTCATTAAATTCCATAATTGCATCATAAATTTAAACACATAAAACAAGGATGAAATTATTAAACCCAAATATACAGGCATTTGCATCCATCTGCTAAAAAAAATAAATTGCTCAATTTTTCGTTCTGCTCTTTTCATTATAATAATATAAATTCACTGAGTATAATCTATAGATATTGATTAAAGCCAAATAGGGTTCGAAAACCTCATAGAATTATGTTCTATTGACCAAACTCATTCATATAACAAAAAAACATTTTTAAAGTTTAAATTGCTAAGTCAAATATTTTATTTTTGCATAAAAAACATTTAGGATAAATGGGAAATAGTACAGAATCATTTTATTTAAATAAATTAGCTGAATTACAATCACTTAAAGCAATATTAAAGAAGAAAAATTTTTATTTCTATTTAATGAGGCTTGGTATTTTCGTTGCGATAATTATATTTCTGATTTTATATATTAACAACACAAAAACAACTTCTTATCTACTTTTAAGCGTACTTAGTTTTATAGTACTTTTAATAGCAGTAAAATTAAATATAAAATTAAAATACAAAGCAAAATACACAAACAATCAAATACAAATAATTGAGAATGAAATTAATTATTTAAAATACAACTTCAATTATCATTATTCTGGCGAAGATTATTTCAAACTGAACCCTAATCTTTCAGCTGATTTTGATTTATTTGGAAATGGTTCCCTTTTCCAATTTCTTAACAGGACTTCAACTAAATATGGAGAAATAAAATTTGCAGAAAGTTTATGTAAATCAGAGCTTAATACAAATATTATTAAAGACAAACAACAGGCAATCAAAGAATTATCTTTAAAATCAGATTTTTTATTAAATTTCAGAACATTAGGTACTTTTTTAAAAGAAAATGGAAATGAACTAGAAAACATTGATTTATGGATAAATCAGGATGGAGGTAAAAATAAAATATTGAGATTTTTAGCAATCATTTTGCCAATAATTACAATTTTATTTATAGCATTGATAATTCTAAATATAATAATTTATCAATCAATAATATTACCTGTATCTTTAAATTTAATCTTAGTTTACATTAATTTACGAAAAATAAATTTGGCTCACTCAAAACTAAATAATACATCTCAAATTCTAAAAAATTACATAGAATTATTAAAAAAAATTGAAAATGAGGATTTTAAATCAGAACATCTGTGTAAACTTAAAGATACTTTACAATCAAATGGTTTACAAGCATCTAGGTCATTACAATCTCTTTTTAAATTATTAAATGCATTTGATTTTAGACTTAACATTATTGTTGCTATACTACTTAACTCACTGTTTATATTCGACATACAACTATATTGTCGTTTAGAGAAATGGAAAAAAATTCATAAAAATAATATTTCTTTATGGTTTAAAACCTTAGCAGAATTTGATTCACTTCTTAGTTATTCAATCTTTGCTTTTAATTTCCCAAATGAATTACATTATCCTGAATTGTCAACACAATCCTTTGAATTTGATGCAATTGAATTAGGACATCCATTAATTAAAAAAGAAATTCGAGTAAATAATAACTTCACAATAAAAGGAAAACCATCAATTACAATAATTACGGGAGCAAATATGGCTGGAAAAAGCACTTTTTTAAGAAGTATATCTATAAATTTGATTTTGGCAATGAATGGTGCTCCTGTTTGTGCTAAAAAGCTTATTTTCAGCCCAAGTGATATTATGTCTTCTATCAAAATTCAGGATTCATTATTTAAAAATGAATCATATTTTTACGCAGAATTACTTAGATTAAAAGAAGTTATAACGCATGCAAATAATAATCCCCAAACCATTATATTTTTAGATGAAATTTTAAGGGGTACAAACACCAAAGATAAACAAAACGGTACTTTGGGTTTATTAGAAAAATTAATTTCACAAAAATCAATTGCATTCATTGCAACCCACGATCTATCTATAGGAGAATTAGAGAAAAAATATCCGGATATTGTAAAAAATTATTGTTTTGAAGTGGAATTAACTCATGATCAATTGATATTTGATTACAAACTAAAAAATGGAATCAGTAATAAATTAAATGCATCATTTCTAATGAAAAAAATGGGAATTATCAGCTAATTATTTTAATGATTTTACCTTACACAAAAATAAATAATAATTTAAAAAAATATTATGAACAAATTATTTTCTATTTATTGAAAAATAACTATTTTTGAAAAAAACAAATTAGGGCAATGAATACAAAAAAACTTTTTTTTATTATGTTATTCATTTTGATAACATTAACAAAATTATATTCTCAAAATAAAATTGAAGCATCCGAAATTGCTGAAAAAATGCAATGGTTTTCTGATGCTAAACTTGGTATTTTTATACATACAGGAATTTACGCTGTAAATGGAATTGGCGAATCATGGAGTTTTCATAACAAAAGAATTTCGCATTCTGATTATATGAAGCAATTAGATGGCTTTACTTTAAAAAATTACGATCCAGCTAAATGGGCTGATATTATTAAAGAAACCGGAGCTCAATATGCTGTAATTACAACCAAACATCATGATGGAGTGGCAATGTATGATACCAAAATGAATAATTTAAGTATTGTTAAAGTTACGCCTGCTAAACGTGATATGATTAAACCTTTTTTTGAGGAACTAAGAAAAAGAGACATCAAATGTGGAGCTTATTATTCGTTAATTGATTGGAGTTTTAATGATTATCCAGGTTTCTTAAAAGATAGCTCCCGCTACAAAGTAGAAAAAGATTACAAAAGATGGAATCGTTTTCGCGATTTTTTTCAAGGTCAGATAAATGAACTTGCAAAAAACTACAATCCAGATTTATGGTGGTTTGATGGGGATTGGGAGCACAGTGCAGAAGAATGGGAATCTCAGAAAATAAGGAAAATAATTACAACTTATAATTCAAAAGCTATCATTAACGGAAGATTGCAGGGTTATGGCGATTATGATACACCCGAACAAAACTTCCCAGTAACTCGCCCAAAATTCAATTGGTGGGAATTATGTATGACTTCAAATGACAGTTGGGGGTATCAGCCTGATAGTGCTTGGAAAACTCCTTATGAAATTATTACAATTTTTGTTGATGCAGTTTCAAATGGAGGAAATTTATTGCTAGATATGGGGCCGCGTGAAGATGGAAGTATTCCCGAAGAACAAATGCATATTTTCAGAGAATTAGGCAATTGGAATAAAAAAAATGGAGAAGCCATTTTTAATACAGTTGGAGGCTTACCTCAAGGACATTTTTATGGACCATCTACTTTATCTAAAGATTCTACCACACTTTATCTTTTTTTACATGCCAATGTTGACGGAAACATTATGATTAAAGGACTGGTTAACAAGATTGAAGACATCCAAGTTATTGGAACAAATATACATTTAGCACCAAAAATTGTTGGGAAAATTTCTTGGAGCTCAGTTCCAGGTCTAGTTTATATTGATATTCCTGAAAAGGCTAAAGATAAATATGTTACCGTACTAAAAATCAAATTAGATAAACCAATAAAATTATACAGAGGACATGGTGGTTTTTATTAATAATACTGCAAAATAAAGATGAAAATTAAATGGTTTAGTTATCAAAAGACTTTTTCTAACAAGCTTCATTCATAAATTAGTTAAAATTGACTCATACAAGGTAGATTTTTAAATTAATACAAAAAAATGATGAAAATTCTTTTATTTAAATAAATATAATACAAATAATTAACTGAATAAATGAAAGTTAGAGATAGCGGAATGCCTGAGGAAGATTTATGGAACTCATTTTTTGATGTAAATAAAATTCTTTCAGAATTGGAAATTAATTCTAAAATTAGCCATATTGTAGAGATTGGATGTGGTTATGGAACATTTACTTTTGAAGTTTCAAATAGAATTAATCACACCTTGTATGCATTTGATATTGAAAATCAAATGATTAATCACATTCAATCAAAAATAAGTAAAAGAAACATCAAAAACATTAAATTATTCAACCTAGATGTTTTAGAAGAAACAACTAAACTTAACGCAGAATCAATTGATTATGTGATGCTTTTCAACATTTTACATAACGAACAACCACTATTATTTTTTGAAGAAGCATACCGAATATTGAGAAAAGGAGGGAAAATAGGTATAATTCATTGGAGATCAGATATAAAAACTCCAAGAGGTCCGGCATTAAACATTAGATTAAAACCAGAAGAAATTATTGAGATTTTAGATCCAAACCAATTTGAAATTCTAAAAAAAACTTTTATTCTTGAACCCTTTCATTTCGGCATTTTATTATGTAAAAAATAAAGGTTTAATCACTTAAAAACAAACATATTGCATAAAATCAATTATTTATAAGAACAATTATCAACATTTTAAAGTTAAAAAAATATACATTTCATTAAATAAATTGATTTTTCTGTTGTAAATTTGCAGATATTAAAAATTAAAAAGCCATGTTAAAGAAAACTTTGCAAATAATTAAAAATAAATATTTTATAACAATACTTGTTTTCTCAATCTGGATGACAGCGATTGATAAAAATAATATTATTTCGCAAATAAAACTTAGTAATGAACTTGGTGATTTACAACGAAAAAAAGAATATTACCTAAAAGAAATTGACAAAGACAAACAGGCAATTTATGAATTAAATACCAACATCAATACTTTAGAAAAATTTGCGAGAGAAAAATATCTTTTAAAAAGAGAAAATGAAGATATTTTCATTATAGTAAGAGAAAAATCAGAAAAATAATTAAAAATCTATTTTTTCACCCTCTTTGATTCCATATCTATCAACAAATCCAGCATTTACTTCAACAACATATTTAGCAGCAATATTTGAAGGAAGCGACTCTTCAGACAATGGAATAGCTGATTTCTGAATTGAAACAATGGTTTTATTACTAGATACATAAATGATATCCAACGATATATATGTATTCTTCATCCAAAAGAATCTTGGTTCTTCATTGTCGAAAATAAATAACATTCCTTGATTCTCAGCCATATTTCTTCTATACATTAAGCCTTTTTCTCTTGAATAATCGTCTTGAGCTATCTCAATATCAATTAATTTAATAACAGAATTAGTTTTTTTATCCAAAAACTTTAACTCTCCTTGTTTCAAGAAAACAATTTCTTCTGATTTAATTTCAGAAGATTTGTTATCAACTTTACTAACATCTGGCTTTCTCAAAATAAAAAAACCAATAAATACAACTATAACAATTGCCAACGCAATTAAAAAATATTTAAATTTATTCGACATCTTAAAAAAAATTATAAACAATACAATTTAAGGATTTTACTATTTGCGCTTTCAAAATAACTCAAAAATAAATTTGAAAGCAATTAGTGTGAATTCATCCAAATTACTCATTAAATAAATCAATATATACAGGTAAATGATCACTAAAACCGCCTGTATATTTTGGTCCATTATATGTTCTGAAAGTTTTTACACCTAAATAAGTTTCATCGGTTTGTAATAAAAAATCAGCTTTAAAAATAAATGCGCGATTATCTTTTACTTTCCACTCTGAGTTATTATTAATCAGTGATTTAGAAACTATTATTTGATCTATCATACTCCATGCTTCTCTAAATTTATTTGACCCAATATTTTCAGTTTTTTTCAAATTACACATTAAATTATACAAATCGGGTAACTTCAAATCCATAGTATCACACTTTGCATTCAGAAATTTAACAATACTTTCATCATTTGGTTCATCATTAAAATCGCCCATAATCAATACTTTTGAAATGGAACTTTTTTGCATAATAGTATCAACAACATCTCTCAAAACACTTGCTACAAAATTTCGCTTTGGAATAGTAATATTTGCTCCTCCATATTTTGAAGGAAAGTGATTTACAAACAAATGTAATGTATCTTTATTTGGCAAAATACCACTTACATACAAAATATCTCTTGTTCGAGAATTTGTATCAAAAGGATAATTTATATGAATTGGAAATGAACTAATTGGCTTAAATCTATCAGTTCGATATATCAAAGCTACATCAATACCTCTTGGATCAGGAGAATCAAAATGGATATATTTATACTTATACTTTCTGAGTGGAGTTCCATAAATAATATCAGCAAGGACAAATCTATTTTCTACTTCACAAACACCTATAATATCAGGAGGTTCCCAACCTCCAATAGCAGCAATCGTTTTATATGTATTTGAAAGTTTTTTTTCATACTTTTCTCTACCCCAATGTTTTAATCCAAAAGAAGTAAAATCATCATCAGTTGTTATACTATCATTTCTAGTGTCAAAAAAATTTTCAAGATTATAAAAAACTACTCTTAATGATTTCTCGCCTCTAATATCTTCGTCAAATCCTTTAAAAAAAGAATTCTCCTGTGAAATAGAAAAAAGAGAAAACATAAAAAACAAAAAAACAAAAAACAGAATTTTTTTTCTCATTCATCAAAAAAATTTAAACAATTGAATGTATATTACTTACGATACTTTTTAGAAAAAAATGTTTCTAAAAAAAAATATTCATATTTTAAATAAAAGAACACATCTACAGAAAATATAAAAATACGAAATTAAATAAAAATAATTACACTCATATCAAAACATTTTAAATATTTTTTTAGGCTAATTTGACAAAAAAAACTAATTTTGTTGAAAATTTAATATCAGCAAAAATGAAATTTGGTGTAGTTATATTCCCTGGTTCCAATTGCGACCACGACATGATTTATGTTTTACAAAAAGTGATGAATCAAGAAGTTGTAGAGTTATGGCATAAAAGTACTGACTTACAAAATTGTGATTTTATCATACTTCCAGGTGGTTTTTCGTTTGGAGATTACCTTAGAAGTGGAGCAATTGCAAGATTTTCTCCAATTATGGAAAAAGTAATTGAATTTGCAAATAATGGAGGTTATGTATTAGGTATTTGTAATGGTTTTCAAATACTTGTAGAAGCGAAATTATTACCAGGAACTTTAACTGCCAACAAAAATCATCAGTTTATTTGTAAAAATACATTTATAAAACCTTCTGATAGTAAAAGTATTGTAACGAACAAATTAAACAAGAAAGATATTCTAAAAATCCCAATTGCACATGGTGAAGGTCGCTATTATGCTGATCATTCAGTAATTAAAAAATTGCAGGAAAACAACCAAATTTTGTTTACCTATTGCGACGAAAAAGGGGAAACTAGCCTTGAATCAAATCCTAATGGTTCAACACTAAATATAGCTGGAATTTGTAATGAAACAAAAAATGTATTTGGCATGATGCCACATCCCGAAAGAGCTGCTGATCCTGCATTAGGAAACATTGATGGGAAATTAATATTTGACTCAATTATTGATTCATTAAAAAAGTAAAGGCATGTTATTGCCTTCATTTTCAAACAATTTAATTGAAGCAGGATGCGACGAAGCAGGCAGAGGATGCTTAGCAGGTCCAGTTTTTGCTGCTACAGTAATTTTACCAAAAGATTATCAAAATAAATCTTTAAACGATTCTAAAAAACTTACAGATAAACAGCGTAATAAGCTAAGAATCGAAATCGAAAGAGATGCAATTTCATTTGCAGTTTCTTCGGTTTCAAATAATGAGATTGATGAAATAAATATTCTGAATGCTTCGTTTCTGGCAATGAATAAAGCAATTGCAGAATTATCAATTAAAGCTCAACTTTTACTTATTGATGGAAATCGCTTTAAAACCCAAATGAAAATTCCATATAAATGTATTATTAAAGGAGATGCAATATATATGTCAATTGCTGCTGCATCAATTTTAGCAAAAACTTATAGAGATGAATATATGCAAACTCTAAATTTTGAGTTTCCGGAATATAACTGGGCGAAAAACAAAGGATACCCCACAAAAGAGCACAAAATGGCAATCATAAATATTGGAATATGCAAGTATCATAGAATATCTTATGAACCCTGTAAACCTAAATTATTTTAAATCAACAGTTTTTTTTGATATAAATATCAATTTCATCGTCGTAATCTGACATTATTTTGCGAAGAATTGGATTATTTACATTATAATTTACATTTTCAATAGATGAAATCGGCAATATTTTGGGTGATGTACCAGAAATAAATGCTGCATCATATAAATGAATATCTTTTTGATTTATACATTCTTCAATAACATCTACATATGATAGATGTGCTGACTTTAAAACAAACTTACGAGTAATCCCAGATAAAATCATCGATTTGGGAGCAGTAAACAACAAATTTCCTTTAATAAAAAACACATTAGATTTGCTTCCTTCAGTAATCCATCCATTCTTATTTACTAACAAAGCTTCATAGATTAAAGATTCATTAATAAATAATTCAGATTCCTTTTTAAAGTTAGTATTAATAATTTTTGCTGCAGGATTTTGTCTTTCATTTGAAAATAATTTCACGATAATCCCATTTTCATATTGCAAATCAGTAGGATAATTATGTTTTATAAAAAAACAGAAAAATGAAGATAAACCATTATTTTTAAACTGAATCATCAATTTAATATTTCCAGTAGAAATTTGGTTTTCAATTATCAACTGTTGAATTGAATGCAATATTTCAGAATCAGACATTGTAATTTTATTAGCAGTTAAATTTGCCGAAAAATGCAATCTCATTAAATGTTCTTCAAAAAATAACGGAACATTTTCAATAATCCTGATTACTTCATAAACCATAACGCCATCATTAAAATTGATATTGTTAATTATACTTTTATCAACCAATTGACTATTATAAATCAATGTATTATGATATATTTCGTTTTGCATAGTTTTATAAGTATTTAATAAACTTATCCCGTTTATAAGACCAAATCATTAATAAAATAGCAATTAATAATGCAAAAATTGCCAACATAAATGTAATAAAAAAACCAAATAATTCATAAATTATTACTCCAGAAGTTGGTGCAAATACAGCTCGTAAACCCGTTAAAGAAAGATGAACAGATTGATAATCACCTGCTTGCTCTTTATTACAGAAATATGCTGAACCTATACTCCATAATAAAGCCATTGTGGCTGCAAATATACTATGAAAAATTAAATATGGTATCATTGTATAAAACAATTTAATTCCTAAAAAGCTTATATAAACAGGAAAAAATTCAGTTAAAGAAAGTGAAAAAATAAACAATAACATTGAAATCCAAGTAATTATAGCAAATTTACGTGGGTCAATTTTGTCGATTAATTTTCCGAAAAACGGAATTAAAGCGATAGCAATTATATTGTAAATATTTTTATAAAACGCTACACTCGAGTAATTTAAATTTAAAGCTTTATCAAAATAAATTGTTATTACTGTAATAGATATCATAAAAGCAAATCCATAAAACATAAAACCAACTTCAAAATGAAGATAAGGTTTATTGGTTTTTAAAATACCTAACATGCTTCTAAATGAATTTTTTACAGATACCCAGAACTTTTCTTTTATATCTACAATTTTTTCTTCGAAATCATAATCAATCATCGACAATAAATAAACAGAAATCATTCCGCCTATTGCTACAAATGGAAACACATAAGTGAAGGCAAAGTTATTGTAATCGAGCAATATACCATATAAAAAAGTAACAATCAGCATTACTATTTTATTAATAGAAGTTGCATAACCATAAAGTTGACCAAAATGCTCATTTCTATATGAATTCTTAAGAAATAAATTGATATTGGGATAAATAACTGGCATTGCCATATAATAAATAAAAAAAACCACCAAAAACACAATATGATAAAATGGTTGATCTACAACACTTTCAATGCTTTTTGGAAAAAACAATAAAGCCAATAAAGGTAAACGTGTAATAATTGCAGTAATTCGTAAAAGTTTCTTTTTATCATTAATTCGCTTCAGAATTTCATTTAAGAATATGAGGAAAACATATAAAATAACACTAAATTGAAATAACAAACCCAACTGAAAATTATTGCCTTTTAAGCTTTTAATAAAAACAAACTCATTCATTGCCAATACACCTGCAATAAAACCCTCAATTACAGAATACCAAACATGAAGATTAAGTGTTTTTTTTTCGGATTTGTTTAAACGAATTTTCAGAAATAGCATTGAAATATAGCAATATAAGTTATTGCAAAAATAGTAAACTTAATTAATTTTCACAAAAATATCAGCTAAAAGTTGATAAACCATTAAAAATCATTAATTTTGCACAAAAATTATACAAATGGTTGAAATTGGTAAATTTGCTGAACTCGAAATAGAAAAAATTATTCAACAAGGTGCATATTTGCTTAGTGGCGATGATACTCCAAGTATTTTATTACCAAATAGGTATATACCAGAAGGTGCGCAAGTGGGTGATATGGTTAATGTTTTTATTTATCGTGATTCGGAAGATAAAATTATTGCAACTACAGACAAACCTTTTGCAATTGCTGACGAATTTGCATTTTTAAAAGTGAAATCTCAATCAAACTTTGGTGCTTTTATGGATTGGGGGCTAATGAAAGACTTATTAGTACCTTTTAGAGAGCAAAAAGAAAAATTAATTACAGGCGAATTTTATCTGATAAGAGTTTATGTTGACAAACTAACCAATCGGATAGTAGGCACACAACATATCAACAAATTCCTAAGAGACAACGAAATAACGTTAATTGAAGGAGATGAAGTAGATATTTTGATTTGCAACGAAACCGATTTTGGGTTCAAAGTAATTGTAAATCAAAAACATTGGGGAATGATTTACAAAAATCAAATTTTCAGCGAAATATTACCAGGTCAAAAAACAAAAGGTTGGGTGAAGTTAGTTAGAGAAGACGACAAAATCGACATTTCATTGCAACAACCTGGCTATAAAGAGGTTTTATCTGCAGAAGAAAAAATCATTAGATTACTTGAAAACCAGAATGGTTTTAGCGATTTAAATGACAATAGCTTACCCGATGAAATTTATACTGAACTTCAAATCAGCAAAAAAGTTTTCAAAAAAGCAATTGGAAAGCTTTTTCGTGAAAATAAAATAATGATTACTGAAAATGGAATTCAATTAATTTAAATTTTCTGATACAATTCATAAAATTTATCTTTGATTTGATCTCTGACAATTCTATAAGCCTCAGTAATTTCAGCATCGCTACCTTTGGCATCAGCTGGATCATCAAAACCTATATGTAATACATTCATTACTTTGCTGTTAAAAACTGGACAAATATTCTTTGCATTGTTACATAAAGAAATTACATAATCAAAATCCTGATTTATGAAATTTTCAATATGCTTGGGATAGTGAAAGGAAATATCAATACCAACTTCTGCCATTACTTTAACTGCAAATGGATTGACTTTGTTTTCGGGTTTTGTACCAGCTGAGTAAACATCCAATCTTTCATCAAAAGAACTTAACCAACCTTCGGCCATCTGACTCCGACATGAATTACCTGTACAATAAATAAGAATTCGCTTTCTCTGAAAAACTTCTTTTTCAGTAACACAGCTCATTGAATGAGAATCAGAACTACAAGAAGAACAGCTTGATTTATGATTACATGCCATATTTTTAAACTTATTATTTAATATTTGAATACTATTTAAACAAAAATAAAAAGTTTTTGCTAAAAAATATTTAGCAATTAATTTTTTTTGTAAATTTATAAACTTTTTATAAATCTATTACATGAATAACTTATATATTGAAATTGAGAACATTATAAGAAATAACTTAAAGTCTGCACTATGTATTGTTACAGAAACAAGTGGTTCAACACCAAGAAAAGTTGGAACAAAAATGATTGTTTATGAAAATAATAAAATTTCAGGAACAATTGGAGGAGGTGCAATTGAAAAACAAGTTATAGTGGATGCAATTGATGCTATCAAAAACAACGAACCTCAAAAGAAATTATATCAACTTGAAAAAGAACTAAGTATGCAATGCGGTGGTAATATGGAGGTTTATATTGAGCCTTTAATTCAAACCAATAATTTGTATATTTTTGGTGCCGGACACATTGGTAAAGCAGTGGCAAATTATGCCAAAGATTTAAATTTCAACATTTTTATTATTGATTGGCGAGATGTAGAATTTTCAGAATCTGAACTTCAAAACTATCATTATATCAAAGGAGATTTATCCGAAAGCATTGAAAATCTTAAATTTGACTCTAATACGTATTCCATAATTTTGACACCAACTCACGAAACAGATGAAGAAGTCCTTGCTATTTTAGGGAAAAAACCATTTGCATATTTAGGGATGATTGGCAGCAAAAGAAAAGTTGCAGTAATTTCAAAGAAACTTATTGATAATTACAATTATACAGAAGATGAAATTACAAAATTTGATATGCCGATTGGAATACCAATTAAAGCTGAAACACCTAATGAAATTGCTGTTAGTATAATTGCAAAAATTATTGATGTGAGAAATTCAAAAAAATAAATATGGAGACTATTGATAAAATAAGTTTTATACTTGACAATCAATTTATAGAAATTGATTATACAAAATCTGAATTTCGTCCAAGTACTACTTTATTGAATTATCTAAGAAGTTTGCCTACTCACAAAGGCGTAAAAGAAGGTTGTGCCGAAGGTGATTGTGGTGCTTGTACAGTTGTAATTGCTGAACTTAATCAACAGAACCAACTTGAATACAAAGCTTTGGATTCTTGTCTGGTATTTTTGCCAATGATACACGGAAAACAAATTATCACAGTAGAAAATCTGGAACAATTTGTAAATAAAGAAATAAAACTTCATCCGGTTCAGCAATTAATGGTAGAGAATAATGGTAGCCAATGTGGATATTGTACTCCAGGAATAATAATGTCGTTATTTGCATTATTTAAAAACCATAATTGTCCTGAAAAAGAAGTTATAGAAGATGCTTTAACGGGTAATTTATGTCGTTGTACGGGTTATAAACCCATAATTGAAGCTGCTGAAAAATCATGTTGCAATAAAGGAAATGACCACTTTACAGAAAGACAACATGAAATTATTGAAATGCTATTGAAAATAAAAAATGAAAACAAAAGCATTTTAATAAATCATACGGAACAAGAATATTTTCTTCCTTTAAACTTACAAGATGCACTGGAATTTAGAAAGTTATATCCTAATGCAGTTTTAATCAGTGGGGCAACTGACACTGCTTTGCGACAAACCAAAAAGGGTGAAATTATTCCGCAAATTATTGATATATCACAAATTGATGAACTAAAATATTTTATTATTAAGCAAAATTCTATCGAAATTGGAGCCGGACTAACATTAGAAAAAATCAAATCGGAAGTTGAAAATATTTTTCCTGCTTTATTTGATATTTTGAAGGTTTTTGGCTCTTTGCAAATTAGAAATATTGCCACAATTGGCGGAAATATTGGTTCAGCCTCCCCTATTGGCGATACTTTACCTTTCCTGTTTGCCTGTAAAGCTATAGTAAAATTACAGAACCAAACGTCTGAAAGAAAAATTCCAATTGAGAAATTTATTACAGGATATAGAAAGACAGATTTAATGCAAGATGAACTGATTACATCTGTGGAAATTCCGTTAATTTTTGATAATGTAATTATAAAATCCTATAAGGTTTCAAACCGCAAAGATTTGGATATTTCTACTGTAAGTGCTTCGTTCCGTTTGCAATTAAGTAAAGATAATACGGTTGAGGAAATAATAATTGCCTATGGTGGAATGGCAGCTCAAACTTTAAGAGCTTTAAAAACTGAAACTTATCTTATAGATAAAACATGGGACAGAAAAACAGTGGAAGAAGCTAATGAAATTTTAAAAAGCGAGTTCTCCCCTATCTCTGATGCCAGAGCAGAAAAGGAATACAGAGCGATGGCAGCTGCAAATTTATTATTGAAATTCTGGTCTGAAACTTATGTTAACCACAAAGACACAAAGATACACTAAGAAAGATTTAAATTATGGTATTGGAAAACTTACAAAAAAAAATCTTCGAATTCAGGGAACATAAAGTAATGTTAGACTTTGATCTGGCATTACTTTATGAAGTCGAAAATAGAGTTTTGAAACAAGCTGTGAGACGAAATATTATCCGTTTTCCTAATGATTTTATGTTTCAATTAAATAAAAATGAATTCAATGAGCTTATCACAGTTTGTGATAACCTTCATTCAAATTTAAAATTCACACCTTCATTACCTTTTGCATTTACAGAACAAGGTGTTGCAATGTTAAGCACAGTTTTAAAATCTGAAAAAGCAATTTTAATAAATATTGAAATTATGAGAACTTTTGTTCAGATCAGACACTATTCAATGAGTTTTAAAGAAATAACAGAGAAAATAAAAAAACTTGAAAACACATTTAATAAAAAATTTGATGATGTATACCAGGTTTTAAATTATTTGATTGAAGAAAATGAACAAGAAGTAAAAATTGAAGAAAGAAAAAGAATCGGCTTTAAAACTTCAAATAATAAGTAATATGGAATCAAAAGAAAATCAAATATATCACGACAGTGCGATTAAGCATGTTAGCGGCAAATCTGTTTACATAAACGATATGGATGCCGGAACACAAATGCTTTATGGCAAAGTAGTTTACAGTCCTCATGCCCATGCTAAAATTCTTTCATATAATATTGATAAAGCAAAACTTGTAAAGGGTGTAAAAGCTGTTTTAAGTTATAATGATATTCCGGGAGATAATCAGATGGGACCCGTAATGCATGATGAACCTTGTTTGGCTGAAGATAAAGTGAATTTTATTGGTCAGGCTATTTTTTTGATAGCTGCTGAAACAATGGAAATTGCACAAAAAGCAGAAAAACTGATTGAGGTTGAATATGAAATTTTAAAACCAATATTAAGTATAGAAAAAGCTATACAGTACAATCAATTGCTGGCTACTCCAAGAATAATAAAACGCGGAAATGCTGATGATGCTATGCTAAAGGCAAAGCATCGTTTAAGTGGAATGCTAAAAACCGGAGCTCAGGAGCATTGGTATCTGGAAAC
>CAZWRD010000068.1:0-15483 GCA_964636105.1 uncultured Bacteroides sp. | reverse complement strand
GGATATATTTTGTAAAACTGAAATTTAATCAGATTACTTATACAAGGAAATTGGTGATTTACTAATTTACAAAAAAAAGAGGCTGAAAATTTCTATTTCAGCCTCTTTTTTTATTTAACTATTGTTCTGCATTTTGAAATGGAATATGCAGCAAAATAACCTATAGCACCATTGCTTACATTTCCTTTAATATTTGAAGGTGGCCCACTGAAAAGGGGATTCTGTTTGCGGACTGCATCTTTAAATTCTGTAACAAATTTGAAAAAAGATTTGTCTATTCGCCAGGTTTCCAACCTGATACTGTCGCCTAAAATGGCTCTTTCTCCTGATTTTTCATCTCTTAAATACCCCACTCCTATTCCGTTGGTATAGTTTCCATTATACAGCTTATCATCAACAACCAAAGGCTCCGATAAAGTATCAGTCATTAAAACATTGTTTTTGTAAACGTTAAACAAATAATAGTCTTCAGTTGGCGGATCCTGAACATAGCATTTTACTTCCCATGCTTCAAAATCAGTATAATACTTCATGGCGATTGAATCCACTTGATTTACAGGATAAATTGTTGAAGTTGCTTCATATTCTTCTTTAATCCCATCATTATTGATATCCACATTTTTAATAAGCAATTTGTAAGTATTTCCTATTTTCCCAAAAGTATTGGCTGGAGTTTCGTAAACGCCAGGTTTTGAAGAACTTTCAGTTAGATTAATAACAGAATTCCCATCGCTGATGCTAACAATGGCATTGCTAACTGCAGGAGGTGGCTGATTATAAAAATAACTGGTTGATGATGTTAGTCTAACGGTATGAATTGCAGTATCTGTTGATAATCTGGCTTCTACAACCAATCTGGTATAGGTATTATCAAGTTGTATATCCATTTTCTCGGTACAACTTACAGCAAAAATTGCTATAACTATCAGATAAATATATTTTATGTTTTTCATTTTTTAAAATTTAAAATTATAAGTAATTGCTGGGATAATGCTGAATAAATAAGTTTTTTCGGCATAAGTAACCGATGGATTTTCTTTATCTTGTACAAAATTTATCGTCCATGCATTTTTTCGTCCATATGCATTATAAACGGTAAAGTTCCATTCGTGATTCCATTTTTTATTGGGTTTCTTCTTTCCTTTAATGGTTAATGACAAATCTAAACGATGATAATCGGGCATACGATACGCATTTCTATCAGAATAGATAGGTACAATTTTACCACCAACTTCGGCTCTGCCAGTAGGGAAAGTTACCGGAGCACCTGTATAATAAATCCAGGTTGAAGATAATGTAGTTCTTTTGCTAATTTCGTAATTTAATACAATAGACATATTATGAGGTTTATCGTAATATGCCAGATAGGTATTTCCATTGTTGATGTCAGCAAAACTTCTGTCGGTTTTTGATAAGGTATAACTTACCCAGCCATTTAATCTGCCTTCTGGTATTTTAACCAAAACTTCCAAACCTTTTGATGAAGATTCGCCAAAACGAAGTTCACCTTCCAACTTTTCGTTTAATAACAGTTCTGCATGATCTTTAAAATCAATAGAATTTTTCATCGTTTTATAATAAACCTCAACAGAAGTTTCAATATAATTACTTAAAAAATTACGAAAATATCCAACAGCAATCTGATCTGAAATTTGAGGTTTCACATTAGGGCTTGAAGGAAACCAAACATCAAGAGGCGTTCCTGAAGTTGAGTTCTGAGCCAATTGAATGTATTGATTGGTTCTGGAATAGCTTGCTTTTACAGATGATTTGTCATTAATGGTATAACTAATCCCGAAACGAGGTTCTAAACCAGCATATGTTTGATAAAAATCTCCAGATTTATAAACAGTTGAATCAGTAGATTCGAAATTATTATTGTAATTATATATGGTGGCTGGACCCACGTTGTTGAACATAGAAACCCTTAAGCCATATTTTAAAGTCAGTTTATCATTTACTTTCTGATCGTTGCCAATATAAATACCATTTTCGAGTGCATAAGATGATGGCACTGTAAATTCGTTGAAAAAGCTCTGAGAACCTGTGCCTTTTGCATATCCAGGCTCAAAAATATGATAAATACTGCTTATACCAAATTTAAGGGTATTATTAGGATTGGCATATAAAGTAAAATCGCTTTTAAAGCCGTAATCACGCATTTTCGATCTCCAATCAAAGGAATAAGCTTCACCTTCGGGAGTTCCCAAATAATAATCGTATTTGCTATAAACAAACATAAAATTGGAAAATATTTTTTTCGAGAACAGATGATTCCAACGCAAAGTAAAAGTTTGATTACCTGAGTTTAACTTTGAAAAATTATTATTAAAAACATCTCTGCCAAAATATCCAGAAAGGTAAATACGATTATTTTCGTTGATGGTATGTGCAATTTTTGCATTAAAATCATAGAAATATAATGTATTATCTCTGATTTTTTCATCAGAAGATAAAGGTAAAAACAAATCGAAGTACGTTCTTCTACCCGATAATATAAAAGAAGTTTTGTCCTTTAACAACGGACCTTCTAAGGTTAATCTGCTGGAAATATTTCCAATTCCACCAGTGCCTTCAAAATGCTTATCATTCCCATCATTCATCCTTACATCGAGCACTGACGACAATCGACCTCCATAATTCATAGGAATATCGCCTTTGTAAATCTTTACATCTTTAATGGCATCATTATTAAAAACCGAGAAAAAACCAAGTAAATGCGAAGCATTGTAAACGGTAGCTTCGTCTAACAAAATCAGGTTCTGATCAGGGCTACCTCCTCTAACACTAAAACCCGAAGAACCTTCGCTGGTAGTTTGAACACCAGGGAGTAACTGCATAGCTTTAATAATATCAACTTCGCCCATAAAAGCAGGAATTTGTCTTATGGTTTTAGCATCCATTCTTATTGCACTCATTTCGCTTTTGGTTACATTTTCATTTGAACGTTTTTCTGTAATTACAACTTCTTTTAACTCATTTTGAGTAGTTTGTAATTCAATATTAATATTTAGGTTAGCTTTGAGATCAATAGCCTTTTCAACAGACAGGTAACCAATATACGAATATACGAGCGTATATTTCCCGGGATTTAAGCTTAACGAATAAAACCCATACATATTGGTAGCAGCCCCAGTTTTTAGTTCTTTAACAAAAACAGTAGCCCCAATTAGTTGCTCACCGTTGCTTGCATCTTTAATTGTTCCGCTTATAATTATTCGTCTTTCAGCACCTTCAATAGGAGTATTTGCCCTAATTGAAATTGTGTAAAAAATTAATAACAAAGCAATTATGATTATTTTTCTAAATCTCATCTGTATATTTATTGATATTTTATTTATTAATAATACTTATCGGGACTTCTAAAAATTGCTTTTCATCGTTAAACTCTAATTTTAAAGTCGTCATTTACATTAGTAAACTGCTGTTTTAGAATTTCGTTCACCTCGAAGAATCTAATTTTTTGAACTCCCTTTTATTTAATTATCTTCCAAATCCTCCAAATAAAAAGCTAATACTAGCCTGAGGAGAATTGTAATCGGATGAATTATAATAATTTACTACCTGATTATTTGTGTTGGTATAAGTTTTATCAACGCCACTAACCATTTGATAGCCTGCACCAATATTGATTTTAAACCATCTATTAATATTCATCTCCATTTCTAGTTGAGGTATAAATACAAAAACACCATCCAAACCAATACCATGACGCATACTGCTATCAAAATCAGGATCCATCAGATTGATTGCACCACCTCCAATTTTGGCACTTATTCCCCAATGTATGGCATCTTTGCGATGGTGAATATATCCTAACCACAAGCCACCATGTCCGAAATTTGTTCTAAGTTTTGTATATGAAATGCTACTTCCATTACTTTGCAATACTTTCAGATTTTCAACATCATGCTCGGTTGCCATTCCCATACCATAACCTCCAATAAAAAAGGTTTGATTTATCAACACGGCACCACCACCACCTGAAGAGACAGCCAAATCGCCTCCTTTTGACCAAAACTGAACAATAGGAGCTCCAAAACCAGTTACAGAAGTCTTTCCATTATTCCCAAACAAATATTGAGTAGGTTTATCATCCTGTGCAATAACTAAATTCGACAAAATGATTGCTGCTATTACTAAAATTATTTTTTTCATTTTCTAAAATTTTATTGTTAAACAATTAAAATACAATTATTATTGTGCAAAAGTAGATTCTTATCAAATCATTTAGAAAGTTTTTTAGATGAATGACAGAAAACAAGGATTGAATCGGAAGAAAATAAGGTTAATCCAGAAATAAGAAATTTTGAAATTTAAAATAAATGTGTGTTTTTAGGTATTTTCTTCAATTTAGTTATTACTTCAACCTCAATAAATAGAAAACCAAAGTCTTAAATGGAATTATTATGAAACTTAAAAAAAATATTATTTTCATAAATTTTGATACGCATTTTTTTATACCTTTACATCCATTAAATAATAAAAAAAATGGTAGTTTTTTATTGTTTTCATTTAAAAAAAAATAAAAAGAAACAACCTAATACTTATTCAAAAACAGATGAACAAGACCTTAAAAACCATCGTTTTTATTACGATAATTATCGTAGTACTTGCATTAATTAAAATATTTTTATTTCCCAAAGAACTTGAAAATAAAGCTAGTAAATCAGGCAAAAATGCAAAAAAGATTAATAATATCACGATTTATGTTGTAAAATCGGAAGTACTTGAAAATAACATAAAGGCTTCGGGAACTATTTTTTCGGATATGGAAACCCAGTTAAAACCCGAAATCTCAGGAAGAATTATTAAGATTAATTTTAATGATGGGGCTCGTGTAAAAAAATCGCAATTGCTTGTAAAACTTAATGATGCAGATTTGCAAGCCCAATTGAAAAAACTGAAAGTTTTGGAAAAACTGTATTCGGACAAAGAAAACCGTCAGAATAAATTACTTAAGTTAGGCGGAATAAGTACCGAGGAATACGACAATACACTTTCGCAACTGCAAACAACCCTTGCTGAAATAGAATTAATGAAAGTACAGATTGACAAAACAGAAATAAAAGCCCCTTTTGAAGGGGTAATAGGTTTGAGAAATGTAGATGAAGGACAGTATGTTACAACATCAAATATAATTGCATCGCTACAAAAGCTCAATACGGTAAAAATAGATTTTTCCATACCAGAACAATATGCAAAGCTGATTTCGGTAAACGAATCCATTAGTTTTACTGTAAAAGGCTCCATAGGAAAATTTAAAGGAAATATTGCTGCTATAGAACCCAAAGTAGATTTAAGCACCAGAACTGTGCTAATTAGAGCAAAAAGTCAAAATCCTAAAAACGAATTAATACCCGGATCATTTGCTGAAGTAGAACTTTCATTACGAAAAATCAATAATGCAATAATGATTCCGACAGAAGCCATTATACCTATTTTGAAAGGACAAAAAATATTTATTTATAAATCGGGCAAAGCAAAAGAACAAAAAATAGAAACCGGCATTCGTACCGAAAATAAAATTCAGGTCTTAAATGGAATTACAGTTGGTGATACTATAATTACAACAGGCATTATGCAAATAAAAGACGGTGATGAAGTTAAGATTATGAAAGACAAAAAATCATCAAACTCTAAATAAAATATATAATTATGAGTTTAGCTTCAACAAGTATCAAAAGACCTGTGTTAAGCATCGTAATGTCGTTGCTTATTATTTTATTTGGCGTAGTTGGATATACTTTTTTGGGATTAAGAGAATATCCTGCAATAGATCCTCCAGTTATCACAGTATCAACAAATTATTCAGGAGCCAATCCCGAAGTTATTTCTAGTCAGATAACTGAGCCATTGGAGGAATCCCTTAATGGGATTGATGGAATCAGAACATTAACTTCATCTAGTAATTTCGGTTCAAGTACCATTACTGTTGAATTTAATCTGGGTGTAGATATGGAAGCTGCTGCCAATGATGTGAGAGACCGTGTTTCAAGGGCGTTGAGTCGTTTACCCAAAGATTTAAGTAGTCAGCCCGTTGTTTCCAAGTCGGATGCTAATTCTGATGCCATAATAATGGTTACTTTACAAAGTAGTAGTAGAAGCCATTTAGAAGTGAGTTATTGGGCTGATGCAGTTGTAAAAGAGCGTATTCAGACCATTCCCGGAGTAAGTCAGGTGCAGATTTGGGGAGAAAAAAGATATTCGATGCGTATTTGGTTTGATCCGCAAAAGCTTGCTTCTTATGGAATTACACCAGCTGATGTAAAAAATGCTTTCGACCGGGAACATATTGAATTACCTTCAGGAAAAATTCAGGGTGATGCTTCAGAATTAATTGTAAAAACTTTAGGTAGGATGACCACAGCCGATGAATTTGAAAACCTGATAATTAAAACAAATGGAGACCGAACCGTAAGGCTTAAAGACATCGGTATGGCTTTGTTAGGTCCAGAGGTTGATGAAACCGTAATGCGACAATCAGGTATTCCGATGATAGGTATTGGTGTTATTCCACAACCTGATGCCAATTATATTGATATTTCGGATGAGTTTTACAAACGCCTCGACAACATAAAAAAAGAATTGCCATCAGATTTTGAACTAAATGTTGCTATTGACAATACCCGTTTTGTCCGCAAATCTGTTCAGGAAGTTGAAGAAACCATAATGCTGGCATTTATATTGGTATTAATGGTAATCTTTTTATTTTTAAGAAATTGGAGGTCAACAATTATACCTGTAATTGCCATTCCTATATCATTGGTTTCTGCATTCTTTATTATGTATGTGGCTGGTTTTTCTATCAATATATTAACATTGCTAGCTATCGTTTTGGCTACTGGGTTGGTAGTAGATGATGCCATTGTGGTGATGGAAAATATTTATTCGAAAATCGAAAAAGGAATGTCGCCAGTTGAAGCTAGTTTCAAAGGCTCTAAAGAAATTTATTTTGCCATTATTTCAACTACCATTACCTTGGCAGCAGTTTTTCTTCCCATTATTTTTTTACAAGGATTTACCGGAAGACTATTCCGCGAATTTGGCATCGTACTTGCTGGCACTATTATAGTTTCTGCATTTGTATCACTATCACTTACACCTATGATGTGTTCTCGTTTGCTGAAACACGAAAAGAAACATGGGAGATTTTATACAATTATTGAAAATTTCTTCGAAAACCTAATTAAGAATTATGAGGCTTCGCTTGTTGGATTTATGAAGAAACGCTGGTGGGCTTTTGTCATTTTAGTAATATCGGTAATTATCATATTTTTTGTTGGCAAGACAATTCCTTCAGAACTTTCACCAATGGAGGATCGTGGAATGATTCGTTTTCAGCTAACTACACCTGAAGGCTCATCCTTTGATTTTACTGATGATATTGTAAAAGATTTTATCGCTCTTGTAAACGATTCTTTACCCGAAAAAGATATTTTTATTACCAATACGGCTCCTTCTTGGGCTGGTACTGGTAATTCGAACAGAGCAATGGGACGATTGGTGCTGATTGACAAATCGGAACGCAAACGATCTCAACAACAAATTGCAACTTACCTTACTTCAAAAACTGCTCAATTTACTGGTGGCAGATTGTTTATTACACAAGACCAATCTATTGGAACGGGTATCCGTTTAAGTATGCCCATACAATTTGTAATACAGGCTCCCGATATGGAGAAATTACGAAAATTTCTACCAAAGTTTATGGAAGAAGTAAACAAAAGTTCAATACTACAAATGGCTGATGTTAATCTTAAATTCAATAAACCCGAACTGGATATTTTAATTAATAGAAACAAAGCCAAAACACTGGGTGTTTCTGTACTCGATATTGCCCAAACACTGCAATTGTATCTTAGCGAATATCGTATTGGTTATTTTACAATGAATGGCAAACAATATCAGATTATTGGACAAGTAGAACGAGAAAACCGTGATCAACCTGCAAATCTAAGTTCAATATATGTTAGAAACAATGAAGGGAAACCCATACAATTAGATAATTTGGTTGATTTTAAAGAAGAAAGTTCGCCACCTTCACTTTTCAATTTCAATCGTTATAAGTCTGCAACCGTTTCAGCTGGAATGGCTCCAGGAAAAACTTTGGGTGAAGGTATCGTTGAAATGCAACGCATTTCTAAAAAGGTACTTGATGATACTTTTGCAACTTCATTAACCGGACAATCGAGAGATTTTGCCGAAAGTTCTTCTAATATTGTGTTTGCATTTTTATTAGCTTTGGTTTTGATTTACCTGGTTTTGGCAGCTCAATTCGAAAGCTTCCGCGATCCGCTTACCATTATGCTTACGGTTCCGTTAGCTATGGCTGGGGCCTTACTTTCTCTATGGTATTTTAACCAAACCATTAATATTTTTAGTCAGATTGGTATAATAATGCTTATCGGACTGGTAACCAAAAACGGAATTTTAATTGTTGAATTTGCCAATCAGCGTAAAGAGGAAGGAATTCCAGTAGTTGAGGCTGTAATTGGTGCTGCCGTTGCCCGTTTCCGTCCAATTCTGATGACCAGTTTGGCAACAGCTTTAGGTGCAGTGCCCATTGCGCTTGCTTTAGGTGCTGGCTCCGAAAGCCGTAAAAGTTTAGGTATCGTTATTATTTTCGGTTTACTTTTTTCGTTGGTTTTAACCCTTTTTGTGATACCTGCCATCTATACTTTTTTAACCCGTAAAAAACTGAGAATACATGAGTTTGATGAATTTTCTGATAAATAATACTGACAATAAAATGAAGAAAACAAAATTCATATTTTTGAGCTTATTTGTCGTTTTTGCATTCAATGCAAAGGCACAGCAAAGTATCAGCCTCGACAGTGCAATTAAAATGGCTCTTATCAATAATTATTCCATCGAAATTGCTCGTAGTCAGCAGGAAATTGCTGAAAATAATCTGTCATTAGGAAATGCTGGTTTTTTGCCGCAGTTAAAAGCAAATGCTTCCAATCAGTGGTCAGAAAACAATGTAAAACAAGAACTTTCTAACGGCAGTATTACCGATAAAACAGGCGTTACAGGTAATAGTTTGAATGCTTCAATGGGATTTAGCTGGACACTTTTTGATGGCAGCAAAATGTTTGTGAACCGACAGAAATTCAATCAGCAATTTCAACTGAGCGAAATTACTTTCAAACAAACCGCCGAAGAGCTGATTTACAAAATAATGTATCAGTATTATTCGATTATAAAGCAAAAGCAACAGATAAAAGTAAGCGAGCAACTCATTGATTTATACCAGAAACGTAAAGAAATTGCCCAGCTCAAGAAACAAAGTGGAGCGGCTTCAGAAGTTGATTTCTTGCAAGCTGGAGTTGATTTGAATGCTCAACAGTCTAATCTTTTAAAACAGCAATTCGTTCTCGAAAATCAAAGAAACCAGCTAACTCGTTTAATTTCAAAAAATTTCAGCATCATATTCGATGCTTCAGAAAATCAATACAATTCTATAGATATTAAAATAGGCTTATTGAAAGAAAAAATGCTTACGCAAAATGTACAGCTCAGTATTGCCGAAACCAATAAAAATCTGGCAAAACTCAGCATCAGCGATTATAAAACCAATATCTTTCCAAAATTGGGCTTTGGTATGAATTATAATTTTGTTCGCTCAGAAAACGGAGCCGGTTTTATACTAATGAATCAACAAAATGGTATAAATTATGGTTTTACAGCTTCGTGGACGCTGTTTGACGGGCTCAATAACAACCGAAATATTCAGAATGCAAAAATAAACCGCAGTATAAGCGTTGCCGCTTATAACGATGTCCGTATGCAAACCGAAATGCAGTTTCTCAATTATATTAAACAATACGAAAACAGCCTAAAGATTAACAATTTAGAAAAGGAAAGCAGCAAATCAGCAGCATTTAACCTCGAAATTTCTTTAGAAAAATACAAATTGGGCAGCATTAGCGATGTTGTATTAAAAGAAGCACAACGCAGCTACGAAGAAGCACAACTACGTTTAATAAATGCGCGTTTCGACCAAGCCATCAGCGAAATAGATTTACTGAAAATTGCCGGTGAATTGGTGAAATAGGATGTTCTTTTTATTGCCTTGAAATTACACAATAAAATATACTCTCAATTTAAAATAAAATTTTCACATTATTATTTTTACTACTTTTGTTTTGCCGTAAACAATCATAAGTACATGCGTCGATTATTTTTCCTTTTTCTTTCAATACTTTTGGTTTCATGCACTCATAATGAAACAGATAGAGGCATATATTTTTGGAAATCAAATTTCAAATTAAGTAATGTAGAAAATGATTTTGTTAGCAAACACGATATAAAAAAAATATATATTAAATACTTTGATGTAGATTTTGATGCAAATATTGGCAAACCAATACCATTGGCAACTGTTTCGCTCAACGAAAAACCTACCAAAGCCTATCGCATAACCCCAACTGTTTTTATTACCAACCGAAGTTTACAAAAACTCAATAAAACTGATATAGAAGAACTTGCTAATAAAATTTGTCAACGAATAATTGAAATGAACACTCATTTCGAAATTGATGATATTATTGAAATACAAATAGATTGCGATTGGACAGCCTCTACTCAAAAAAAATATTTTCTACTCTTGCAAAATATTAGGAAAAACAACTATTTAGAAGATAAAATTTTGAGTGCAACCATACGCCTGCATCAGGTTAAATATATGGACGAAACTGGTATTCCTCCAGTTGACAGAGGATTGCTTATGTGTTACAATATCAGCAATATCAAAGATTTCAATGTTAGAAATTCAATTTTCGACATCCGTGAAGCCGAAAAATACACCGATAATTTGAGCGATTACAAAATTCCTCTCGATATTGCCTTGCCTGTTTATAGCTGGGGTGTTGTTTTTGGTGCTCAGAAATTTAAAATGATAATCAACAATATCAACCTTGAAGAACTTGAAAATACCGAAAACTTTGAACAAGTAAATTACAATTATTATAAAGCTGTAAAACGAATAAAAATAAATGGTTATCAGATAGATAAAAACGAAATTGTAAGATTTGAAAATTCAGCTATTGAAGATGTTATTAAATTTTCAGAAAAAATAAAACTCAATAGTAAAAATTTCACAGTTTCCTTATTTCATCTGGATGAAAAATCAATAAATAACTTGAAAAACAATGAAGCAGAAAAAATTTACAAAGCGTTTAATTAGTATTGCAATTGTATTTACTTTTGCAGTAAGCATATATTCAATAGCTTGTGGGGTTTGGTACGATCCCGATAGCGAATATGTTTCACTTTTCGATAAAGCATTATCTGATGCTCCAAATACCCGTCCGTTTTATTATTCATATTTTTCACTTTACGATGACAATTCGTTTGAGGCAGATAATAAAACCAATCTGGATGAATGGAAATCCTATACTTCCGGTTTTGCAAAAGAACCAGATATCAGTCTGGTAGTTTACAAATTAACAGCAAATCATCTTATTGAAATTAAAAACAGTTTATTGTCAAATAAAGCTGTAATAATCCACGATTCACTGAAAAACAATAGTTTCCTTCAGTATTTAATAACTAAAAAAGATATTTCCTGCCTAAGTTATCTGATTTATGCAAAAAGCTGCGAACCAAAAGTATATGCATCATACGAAGATATGTGGGAATTTCAGCCATTGAAAACAAGCACTGCAGATTCGCTAATAAATTTGGGATTATCAGCTTACAAACAAACAGCAAATCAATTTCTGAAACTTCGCTATGCATTTCAGGCACAGCGATTGGCACAATATTCATCACAAATTGAAAAAAGCAAAAATATTTACGATTCGCTTGTAAATCCATTGTCAATAAAATCGGATGTAAAAAATTGGTGTTTATCTCTTTATGCCGCTTCATTGCTCAGATTGGGGCAACAACCTATGGCAGCATATTTATATTCCAAAGTATTCGACCTTTGTCCTCGCTACAGACTTGAAGCTTTTAAAAGTTTCAAATTCTTTAAAACAGACGAAAATTCAGTGATTGCTTTATGCAAAAACAATCACGAAAAAGCAGTATTTTATACCATTATGGCTTATTTTACTGAATTGCCTGACACCATGTATCTCAATAAAATATATCAGCTCGAACCCAAATCTTTAGAGTTAGAAGTATTGCTAGGGCGCGAAATAAGCAAAATTGAATATCAATTGCGTAGTATTTATGGAAGTGAAAATGATATTAACAACAATGTGCTTTATACCGCAGAAATTGTGAATGCTGCTGGTTTATTAAAACAAAGAATTTCACAAATTGCTGAAGCCGGAAATACGGCCAATCCAGCACTTTGGAATTTGGCACTTGCTTATATTAATTACTTGCAAAATGATGTAAAAACTGCCGACTTTTACATGGCAAAAATTAATCCGAACACATTAAATATCAAACTAAACAATCAATATAATGTGTTAAAGGTTTTGGTTGAAATAATCAGAACCGACAGAATAACGGCAGAAACAGAAGCTGCAATAATTCCATATATTCAAAAAATGAGGGCAGCTTTTGATTACAAAAAAGAAATTTTTCAGGATGAGGATTTATATTCCGAGTCGCATAAGAATCATGAATTTGCCGACAGAGCTTATGCAACGCTAATGACAGAAATTTTAAGCCGTGCCTATGCTCGTCAGGGCGATAAAGTAAAAGCCTTGATTTGCATGAGTGTAGGAGAATCAGACGCATCGTTTTACCCTTACACTTATTACAATAGCGGTTTTATCAATTCTACAACTTTTAATATGATGGATAAATACACTGGCATTGATGATTTAAGAGCTATTTTGCAATTTATAAGCAATCCACGCATTAATGAATATGATAATTTTATATGTAACCATACAGGCATTGAAATACCATCACTGGTTGAACTTATCGGAACCAAATATATCAGATTATCAGATTTTGGTAATGCAGTTTCTATTTTAATGATAAACCCCGAAGACCGCAAAGATGATATCGGAGCATATATTGATGCCAATCCTTTTGGCGATACCATTAGCGAATCACATTCTAAAACATCGGCAGATACCGTAATTTACACTAAACTTGGCTTTGCCCGCCGCATGTTTGAGTTAGGAAATTTATTAAAATCAGATCCTTCAAATGCAGCTTCATATTATTATCAATTGGCAAATGCATATTACAATATTTGCTATAATGGAAATTCGTGGGCTATTGTACAATATAATCGCAGTTCATCTGAGACTTATGGTATGGATAAATTAGCTACAACAAATGATTATTATACAGCCAAAATAGCTTTATCTTACTTTATAAAAGCAATTAAAAGTTCTGATAACAAAGAATTTAAAGCACGTTGCACCATGCTGGCAGCCAAAGCTTATCAGGTACAAACACTTGGATTTAGAGAATACTGGTCGGAAAAACCATTGAAAATGGAGGAATATTTTGTAAATAATCCCTATTTTGAAAGTTTATATAAAGAATACCGCAAAACTGCTTTTTACAAACAAGCTATTGGTCAATGCACTTATTTAAAAGATTTTGTTGCAGACTATAAAAAACGCTAGTTGTATCTTTAAAAAATAGGGCTAAATAAAAGCTTATCAATTGATTGAAATTGCAATGTATTGAAAAATCAGAATACATTCTATCAATTATTTGCTAAATTTTTGATGCATTCTTTTAGCCTTTTTTACCTCGACTTAAATACTTGAATTTAGGTTTTAAATATTTTAATTACAATCCTGCATGTTCGTGATTAGATTACTCATTTTCAAAAGCGCAATTTGGGTTTAAATACCTAAAAAATTAAATTCTTAATCATTCAAAAAAAATGATAAAATTTGAAAACATTTTATTGGCTTTTCAGTTTATAATTGCAAATTGATAAATATAATATTTATGATTTATTAATATATTTATCTTTTTGATTTTTATAATTTTGCAGTTGATGAAAAAAACAGTAAGAATATCATTTGTTTTAATTGTTGGAATATGCTTTTGGTTTGGCATATCTGAGAATTATTTGAGTAAACATCACTCGTTGTTTACACAATATGATATTGAGAATCAACAATCATCATCAGATAAAGATGCTCCTCAGAATTTATTCAGCTTTGATGAAGTAGAAAATCATTTTGATAAACAAATAGATACTTTATTCCCATATTTTTGTAAGAACTCTTCAGCAAAAGAGTTTATTCTTTTAAACGAACAAATTTTATCTGCATTCTCTGTATCAATCTGGCAGCCGCCTAAAATTTCTTAGTAATAATTCTTTTATAATCCCTTTTATGAATTTGTTTTATTCATAAAAGATTACATTTAATGCTCAATATATGAGCTATTTATAATTTAATTTTTATTATTATGAAATTTGATATGTTCATAAAAAATATTCAACTTTATATAAATAATTATAATTGTCAGAAACAATATGTTTTTAACAAATATTCGAATCAATCCTTTTATAAATTCAATAAATGGATTTACTTTTTTTATATCTTAAAAGAAAACAGACAGTTAAAATATTTTTTCATCATAAATAGCTTTTTACTTTTAATTCTGATTTCTGCTTTGCTAATATTTTTCATCCCTTATTTCTCTGAAATGATTAATTATTTAAAAGAAAATGGATTACAAAACATTACGAATACACTTACTGAATTTTCCATCAATACAACTGATAAAATAAAAAGTATATGAGTAAGTTAAAAGCTAATGTTATAGAAGGGAAGAGCATAGATTTACAGAATAACAGGATTTATAATTATTTTTTAAAATATGCAGCTTCACGAAATAGTTTTATAATTCTATTTTTGGTTGCATTTGCAGATGCCTCATTCTTACCATTGCCAACTCCATTTATATTTATAGCCATGATGTTGCTTAACCTGAAAAAAGCATATTGGTTTGCTTTTTATGGGAGTATCGGTATTATTGCTGGTTCGCTGTTAGGTTATACGATAGGATATTATCTTTGGAATACTCCAGAAGGTGAATTTACACAATTGGCAAACTTTATGTTCAAATATATACCGGGTTTCGACATTGCATTTCATCAAAGAGTAAAAGATTTGTACGATATTTGGGGAACAGGAGTATTATTAGCTGCACCTTTTGTGCCATTACCTTACAAAATATTCTCTATAAGTTCGGGGATATTTGAGATTAATATCTTTACATTTATTATTGCAACAGCTGTCGGGCAGAGTATTAAATTTTATATTACCTCATTTCTGACAATAAAGTTGGGATATAAAATATTACCTTTTATAAATTCACACATAAAATCAGTATCTTATATATTTCTATTTTTAATTAGTATAATTGTTATTCTAAATTTTATTTAAATGAATCTTTTAAAAAATCTTTATAACTGGGTGTTATCATGGGCTGAGAGTTCTTATGCACTAACGGCTTTATTTATTCTAGCTTTTGTTGAATCTATATTTTTCCCAATACCACCCGATATTTTACTTATTGCTATGGCAATGGGAG
>CAZWRD010000067.1:0-15649 GCA_964636105.1 uncultured Bacteroides sp. | reverse complement strand
AAAAATAAGCATAATTGCTTAATCAATCAAGTGGTATTTCGGCTGTGATTTTGCATCCTTTGTTTGGTTCCGATACAATTTCAAATTCTCCGTTTAGCAATATAATTCGTTCACGCATATTGTATATTCCGTTGGTATTCTTTTGGTTCATCCTTTCTTGCAAATGGAAACCTTTGCCGTTATCTGTAATTTTTAAATATATTTTATTGTTTTTATGAATTAATGAAAGTTCTGTTTTTGTGGCATTTGCATGTTTGGCAATATTATTAAGTGCTTCCTGAATGATTCTGAAGAGATAGGTTTTTTGTGTTTTATTGAGAATATCTGAGTCGCATTCAAAATAAAAAACCATTGAAATTTTTGTTCTATTTTCAATTTCTTCACATAAATTTTGTACTGCTTTTGCTAGTCCAAACTCAAAAAGCACTGCCGGCATTAGGTCGTATGAAATTCGTTTTACTTCATCAATAGTGCTATCAAACAATTTCTTAATTCCATCAATTGTGATTATTAATTTACTTCTATCCAAAAAGTTAAGACCTTCTAATCTTAGTTTCAAAGCAATTAGTAATTGCCCTAAGCCATCGTGCAATTCGCGCGAAAGCCGCTGCCTTTCTATCTCTTGACCATCTAAAACTGATTGCATTCTAAGCATTCTTTCTTGCTGAAGTTCAACGCTTTGCTGTTTAAGATGATTCACCATAAAATTAAAAGATTCGGTTAAGGCTCCAATTTCATCATTTGAGTAAATCGAAATTTGATCATTAAATTCACCTTTACTAACGTTTATCGTAGCTTCTTTAAGTTTAATAATTGGTCTTGTTATCCTTTTTGATATCAGAAAAGAAGAAATAAACAGAATAACAGCTAGTAACACACTGATTAATATAACATTATTCCTTAAATCATATACAGCTATGGTAGCCTCCTTTAAATCAATTTCCGCTATTATACTCCAATTTAAATCAGATATAACAAGTTTTGAATACGCTGATAAAACATCTATATTTCTGTAATCCTTTAAAATACCAATGCTTGAAAAGTTCTTGAAAGCGTTTTCAACAGCAACGGTTTTTACTTTGGTCTTCAATAATGAATTATCGTGAAACCGAGAACTACTTCGCATCAAATGATCTATTCCAACCAAATAAGATTCTCCGGTTTTACCCAAACCATTATGAGGATTATTTTCGAGCATAATTGAGTTTATTGCATCTATCGAAATTTCCAAAGCAACTATTCCAATAATTTGTTTATGAGCAGAGTATATTGCTGCCCCAATATACATCGAAGGCTTATTACTTTGTTTATGAATAGAAAAATCTTGAAGAAATGTTTTTTTGTGTTTGTAAATGGTTTTAACTAACTTATCTAAAGGGAAATTATTAATAGAATCAATAGAAACTGCATTGCTTTCTTTTTCTATTGTTTTAATTTTTAAACCCAAGCCTTTATTATTAAATATCAACAAGTTATTATAATACCCACAAGAATTTAAATATAATCTTAAATATCGATTGTATTCTTCATTAATTTTATTTCTTTCATCTGTATTTGATTGTTCATCAACACTATAATTCAGGGAATTGATGATATTTAAAAGCTTTTTAATATCTTCAGAACCTGAAATTAGATTAATATCGCGAAAACGGTCGTTGAAAAAACTTTCAATCTGATTTTTCTTTACTGTTCTCACAGAAGTAAGCTGTTCGAATGTGCGATTCATTAAAGCGTCTTTAGCAGTATAAAAAGAGTAAGATGCAATTATAATGATAATTCCCATGCCTAACAACATGAAATTAAGTATGATTTTTTCGGTTAACGATATTTTCCGCATGAATAATTTATTACAAATCAAGACCTCAAAACTAAGTAAAAATTTCCTTTTAGAAAAATGAACTTATGATTACTTTTGTAAAAATTATACTTATGCAAAAAATTGTTGTTTTAACAGGAGCTGGTATTAGTGCCGAAAGTGGCATTAAAACATTCAGAGATAGCGATGGATTGTGGGAAGAATATCGTATTGAGGATGTTGCAACTTACGATGCATGGCAAAGGAATCAGGATTTGGTCATCGAATTTTACAATCAACGCCGCAAGCAATTACTTGATGTAAAACCCAATGCAGCTCATTATGCTTTGGCAGATTTAGAATCCAAGTTTGATGTTCAGATAATTACTCAAAATGTGGATGATTTACATGAACGAGCAGGTTCTTCAAAAATACTACATTTGCATGGCGAGTTAAAAAAAGTGAGAAGTACAGTTGATGGAAATCTCATTTACAATCTTGATGGCTGGGAATTGAAAAAAGGGGATAAATGCGAAAAAGGTTCACAACTTCGTCCACATATAGTTTGGTTTGGCGAAGATGTCCCTTTAATTGTACCAGCTGCAAAAATAGCAGAACAAGCTGATATCTTTATGGTTATTGGCACATCAATGAATGTTTATCCAGCAGCTGGCTTGCTTAATTATGTACATGCAAATGTTCCAAAATATTTTATTGATCCAAACGCCAAAGATAATTATAATGCACATAATCTAACTGTTATAAAAGAAAAAGCAGGAATTGCCCTTCCTAATCTCGTTGCAAAATTATTAACTGAATGAGTTTGGCATCAATTTTGATAAAATCTGTAAAGCTTTAAATTTTATACTAATTTAAATTATTGTTAAAGTCACTTTGCTACCAAACCTTTTAGAAGGTTTATATGTCTATAATATTACTAAAATCAAAAACATGGATAAATCATCAAATATGCTTGAAAAATCTAAAACCTATACTATAAAAGAAATTGAATCTTTTGGATTAACTCTAACTAAAAAATCATATTTAGGTCGCTTTTACCGTAAAGAAAATATTCTATATGTATTTGAACAACTAAACGATACACCAGATTCTTACTTGCTAAAAGCTATTTTTGAGGATTAATTTTTATCTGTAAGCAATTTAATTAAAAGGAGTTTTAAAAATTAGATTTTTCGAGGCTAACGAGATTTTAAAACCGCAGTCCCGATTTATCGGAATGAGGTTAAAATTAAAGTTCAACGATAAAAAAACAATTTTTAGAAGAACCGTAAATAAAAAACAGACATTGAAACATTCGTATTAACCTGAAATTTATTTTTTAATGATTTTGGGTTTTAAAAAATGAGTCTAGTCGATAAAATTGTTTATTAGCATATATATTAATCATTAGCAACTGATTATAAATCTAACAGGTTTTAAAAAACCTGTTAGATTTTGTTTTTTAAACCAAACTCATAAATAAATACTGTAATTTTTTTACTTACAATAAAATTTTTGCTAAATTTGTTCTGAATTAAAAAACTGAACAATTGAGTAAACTTTTCAGACGCAAATCAATTGAGATGATTCTCAAACATGCAGATATGCAAAAGCATGACAATTCTGGCATGAAGCGCAGCCTTAATGTGAGAGACCTTACTGCTCTAGGAATTGCAGCTATTATTGGAGCAGGTATTTTTAGTACAATTGGAACTGCTGCTGCCAATGGAGGTCCAGCAGTTTCTGTATTATTTGTTTTTACAGCCATAGCTTGTGGTTTTTCTGCCATGTGTTATGCGCAATTTGCTTCAGGTATTCCAATCAGCGGAAGTGCATATACTTATGCTTATGTAAGTTTTGGCGAACTCATTGCATGGATTATTGGTTGGGATTTAATAATGGAATATGCTGTAGGCAATATTGCTGTAGCCATTTCATGGTCCGATTATTTTACGGGTTTAATGAATGGTTTGGGTATGAAAATTCCAGAATATTTTAGCACTGACTTTTTGAGTGCCTCAAGAGGATATCATCAGGCAATTGAGAGCTTAAAAAATGGAATTCCGCTAACCCAATTGTCTGGTGGGATTCAAGAAGCATATCATGCTTGGGTGAATGCACCTCAAGTTTTTGGGGTGAAACTAATTGCAGATTTGCCAGCATTTTCAGTTGTGGTTTTTATTACATATTTGGTTTACAGAGGAATATACGAAACCAAAGTTGCTGGCAACATAATGGTAATTCTCAAAATTGCAATTCTGCTTTTGGTAATAGGAGTTGGTGCATTTTATGTAAATCCAGAAAATTGGTCGCCTTTTGCTCCCAATGGTGTAGGCGGAGTTTTAAAAGGAGTTTCTGGAGTCTTTTTTGCATATATTGGGTTTGATGCAATTTCAACAACTGCCGAAGAATGTAAAAATCCACGTCGCGACTTGCCCCGTTCAATGATTTATGCATTGGCAATCACTACCGTTTTGTATGTTCTTATTAGCTTGGTACTTACAGGTATGATTCATTATTCCGAATTGAAAGTTGGGGATCCTTTAGCTTATGCTTTTCAAAAACTAAATTTAACTCATTTGTCAGGTATAATTGCTATTAGTGCTATTATTGCAATGGCAAGTGTTTTACTAGTTTTCCAAGTTGGTCAGCCTCGTATCTGGATGAGTATGAGTAGAGATGGATTACTGCCAAAGAAATTTTCTGTTTTACATCCCAAATTCAAAACTCCCGCATTTGCAACCATTATTACAGGAATCATTGTTGCTGTTCCTGCCTTATTTCTTAATCTTACCGAAGTTACCGATTTAACCAGCATAGGCACTTTGTTTGCTTTTGTTTTGGTGTCGGGCGGAGTGCTTATTATGGATAACAAGCGAAAAGGCAACACATTACAAACTAAAGGGGGTTATAGAGTTCCTTATTTTAATTGCAGATACTTTTTGCCTCCTGTTTTGATGCTAATTCTTGTTATATTGTTTTATTTTAATAAAGAAGGAGTTATAAGTTTTTTCGATTTTGGACATGGCAGATATAAAGAAGATTTTTGGGAGGTTTTTAAACATCAAATTCCTATGTTTGGATTTATTATTTTTACTGTTTTCATTTCTATATATGCTGTTGTTAAGCAATCCTCTTTTATCCCAGTTGCGGGTTTATTAACTAATCTATATCTAATGACAGAGTTAGGCATTACCAATTGGATGAGGTTTTTAATTTGGTTAGCAATTGGGCTTTTACTTTACTTTGTATTTGGAATGAAACATAGTAAACTAAATAGTGAAAAAGGGAATTAACATATAAAAAAACAAAATTATTTTCTAAATATTGTAGTTTTGTATAATCTTAAAATTCTGATTTTAAAATAATCTATTAATTAAAATACAACAACTTAAAAAAAGTATCATGAAGAAATTTGGCTTGATTTTATTTATTTTCTATACAGTAATTTTTTCTGTAACAGCTCAAGAAAATAAAATTTCAACATCATTAAACAAGCTGCTAAAAGAAAAGGATGCTGATAATAACTACTTCAGAGTGAATATATTTCTGAAAGAAACAGCGAATTTAGATTCGTTGAATTATTTGATGAAAAAGCAAAATTTGCCATCAAAAGAAAGAGCTAAGAAAGTATTGAATATGTTAACTCAAAAGTCAGCAGAAAGTCAACAAGCTATTATTGAATGCATTAATCAACACAAAGGGGCTTCAGCATTAAGTATTCAAGCACTTTGGATCGTAAATATGTTGATAATTGAAGCCAAACCTGAATTAATTCAAAAACTTGCTCAACGTGCAGATATTGAATTGATTGATATTGATAACAGCAAAATATTTTCGCCAATAGATCAGCCTGTTCATAAAACGGCAACAATAGCAAATGGGAAGGAACCAGGCTTAACTGCTATAAATGCTCCAGCTTTATGGGCTATGGGCTATACGGGAAGAGGAAGAATTGCATGTAGTATTGATACAGGAATCTGGCCCAATCATCCTGCAATAAAAAACAACTTTTTAGGAACTTATTTGCCTCTTTCTCAATCATGGTATGGTTATCACTCTGATATTCCATATGATAAAACTGGAAGTCATGGAACACATACAGTTGGTACAGAAATGGGGTTGGATAGAGCCACAAATGACACAATAGGTGTTGCTTTTAACGCTTTTGTAATTGCTACTGACCCTGTTGCAAAAAGCATTACGGAAGTTAAACCGCTTTCAGATTTCTTGTTTGCTTTTCAATGGGTTTTTAATCCGGATGGAGACACTTCCACAACTGATGATATTCCTGATGTGATAAATAATTCATGGGGTTATAGTGTACCTACTGATACTTTGTTATGCAGCGGTTTTATTGCACAAATGTTTTCAGCATTAGAAACTGGAGGAATTGCCTGTGTTTTCTCAGCTGGCAATGAAGGTCCGGGAAGCCAAACCATTCCTTTTCCTCAGCATGTTACAATTAATGAATTAAATTCTTTTACAGTAGGTGCTGTTGATGGCAATACAGCTGCATATCCAATTGCATCTTTTTCGAGCAGAGGTCCAACCAATTGTAATGTTGATAGTGTTTTAAAAATAAAACCTGAGGTTTCAGCTCCTGGAGTTAATGTAAGGTCTGCAGTAAATCAAAATGAATACACTTCACTTTCAGGCACTTCTATGGCAGCTCCACATGTAACAGGTGCTGTTTTGTTGCTGAAAGAAGCTTTTCCTGATGTTGCAGGTTTTGATATCTTGGCTGCTTTATATTATACTGCTATTGATTTAGGTGTAACAGGTGAAGATAATATTTATGGAAAAGGAATAATAAATGTATTGGCTGCATATAATTATCTGGCTCAAACACATACGCCTGTGCCTCCTTTAAACAAAAAACATGACATAGCAATCAATTCTATAAACAACATTAATTCAGTATTTTATTGTAGTAATTCTTTTAGTCCGCAAATTACAATTGCTAATTTGGGTGACAGCAATCTGTATAATTCAAAAATTTATTATCGTTTAAATAACGAACCCATGCAAATGCAAACCTGGTCGGGCGTTTTGCAGAATAATCAAACCGCAGTTGTACAATTAAATCCTATAACTGCATTATCTCAAGGGAAATATGAATTATTTGTAAAAATCTTAAACGATTCAAACGTAATGGAATACAATGTATTTAACAACAGTAAAGTTGTTCGTTTTGAAATCAGAAATGAAGAAAATCTTCCTTATTATCAAAATTTTGAAAATGGTAGCCTGAAAGAAAATGGATTAATTGTATTAAACCCAGATTATTCAACTACTTGGGATACTGTATCTACAGCAGGTTTGCCAAACAGCATGCGTTCTGTGGGAATTAAACTGAGTAATTATAATCCGCTATCAAGTCAGAAAGATAATATAATAAGTCCAATTTTAAATATTCCTGATTCGGCAAACATTACCATGCAATTTAATCTTGCATATCATTATTCAGGACTTGCAGATACATTAAAAATTAATGCTACTGATGATTGTGGAAATACTTATGCTTTTAATTTGTACAAAAAACAAGGAAATTTATTAAATACAACTTCAGCATCATCGTCATTTATTCCTTCACAAGCATCAGATTGGAGACTCGAAACTGTGGATATTTCGCAACTAAGAAACAAAAAAGTGGTGTTCAATATCGAAACTGTAAATCGTCATGGAAGTAATTTGTATATCGATAATTTGCACATTTATGCTGATAACAATTTGTATATTAATGATTATGCCAATAATTTAAAATTGAATGTGTATCCAAATCCAGCTAATGAAATAATTACAGTTGATTTTAAAGAATCTGTATCTCAAAATATCACAATAAAAATTCTGGATGTTTTAGGAAAAAATTTATTTCAAACAGAACTTCTCAATCAAAAAGAAGGTAAATTTAATATTGATATAAATAATTTTGAATCAGGTATCTATTTTGTGAAATATAGCAATAATTCAATAAGTAGATTCGTTAAAATAGTGAAAAAGTAATTCATGCCTTAAAAATTCAGAAGACCAAAGGAAATAATTTTGTGTATTTCTCTTTGGTCTTTTTTTTGTATAAATAAAAATATTTTTTTCAATAAGAATTAATCTTTCATTAAATTTGAAGTTTTTAAAAATCTAATCTAATATAAATTACTGTTTATGAAAATCAAAACCATTATTGCTCTGATAATAATAACTTTATCTAGCAAAATTTCGTTTGCACAAAACCAGCTTCCAATAAATAATTTCGAAAAAGAATGGAAGATTGCAGATGATTTTATTCAGAAATCATTACCAAAATCGGCTTTGGATGTGGTGATTGTGATAAATAACAGAGCAAGAAAAGAGGCAAATTATCCTCAGCTTATCAAATCTATTTTATATAAAATCAGATTGCAGGCAGATTTTGAAGAAGGTTTTATGTTGAAAAACATTGCAGAAGTAGAGGGTGAAATAAAAAAAGCAGTTTTTCCGACTAAGCCTGTTTTACAATCTATATTAGCTGAATTATATTTTCGATATTATCAATCAAACAGATATGAAATTCTGCAAAGAAGCATTACTACAAATTTCAAACAAACAGATATGGCAACTTGGGATGCCAAAAAGTTTTTTGAAGTAATTATTGAGAATTATCTGGCTTCACTCAAAGAGGTTAATCAGCTGAAAGCAAAACCTATTGGCGAGTTTGATATAATTATAGAAAAAGGAAAAAACGGACGTATTTACCGCCCAACCTTATACGATTTTTTGGCATTCAGAGCTATTGATTTTCTGATGAATACCGAATCAGGTTTAACTCGTCCGGCCGATGATTTTCAACTTAATGATGCAGCCTTTTTTGCTCCTGCTTTGGCATTCAGCAATATGAAAATCAGTACAAAAAATAATTTGTCTTTAGATTATTATTGCCTGAAACTTTTGCAGGATGTTACAGTTTTTCATTTAAAAGATTCAGAACCTGATGCTTTGCTAGATGTGGAAATAAAAAGGCTTGAATTTGTGAAAAACAAATCAATTTTAGAAAACAAAAAGAAATTATATGTTGAGGCTTTAGAAAAAATGAAGGCTAAATATGCGGCTTATGAAAAATCTGCAGAAATTGATTATTTATTAGCAGAAAATTATTACCAGATTGGTAATCAGTATAATCCGATTGTTGGTGAATTATATAGATGGGACAAGAAAAAAGCAATAGCATATTGTGAAAACGCTAATAAGAATTTCCCAAAATCTTATTATGCTGCAAAATGTAAAAATCTAGAGTATGAAATAAAAAAACCAATTTTGAGTCTAAAAATGGATAATGCCATGCTTCCCAATGAGCAGTCATTGAGTTTAGTAACTTATAAAAATATAAGCAAATTGTATTTCAGGCTAATAAAAATTGATTATGATGCAGATAAAAGGATACGACAAAATAGCGGTGAGAAGAAAATAATAAATGAATATTTAAAACTAACACCCGTTTCCGGTTTTGAAAAATCACTGTCTGATTTTGGTGATTATCAGGAACACAAAACCGAAATAGCTATTCCGGCTATTGCCAATACCGGCTATTATGTGCTTTTGGCATCAACTGACAGAAACTTTAGTTGTGATGAAAATATGGTAACTTATAACAATTTCTGGGTAACTGAAATCAGCTATGTAAGCCGGAGAATTGAAGGAAATTTGAAATATTATCTATTGAATCGAAAAACTGGCTATCCACTTGCCAATGCGAAAGTAAAAGCTTATAAATCAGAATATAATTATCAGAAAAGAGAATATGAAACTAAATTATGGAAAGAATTTGTAAGTGACAATGAAGGATTTTTTGAAATTATTGCCGCCAATACAAGAGGAGATTACAATAATATTAGTTTGGAATTTTTTTACAACACCGATAAATTTATAAGTGATGGATCTCCTCTTTATGGCTATGAAAAACAACCTCCTCAAAAAGTTTTGAATACCTTTTTCTTTACCGACAGAGCCATATATCGTCCCGGACAAACGGTTTATTTTAAGGGAATTATTTTGGAAACCGAAGGAAAAATCAAAAATATTAAAGCTAATCAGCCGACAACTGTTAGCTTTTTCGATGTAAACGGTCAAAAAGTGAGTGATCTGAAACTGACAACAAATGAATATGGCTCTGTAAGTGGAAGTTTTACAGCCCCTTCATCTGGTTTAACCGGACAAATGCGGATAGGTAACGAATGGGGAAGTGTTTATTTTTCGGTAGAAGAATACAAGCGACCAAAATTTGAAGTTGGATTTAACTCTCTGAAAGGCAGTTATAAACTGAACGAGAAAATTACTGTTGTAGGTTTTGCTAAAGCTTATGCAGGCAATAATATTGATAATGCAGATGTTAAATTTCGTATTGTAAGAACAGCACGCTTTCCATATTGGGGCTGGTGGATGAGAGAAGTTTACATGCCTTCGCCTGAAATGGAGATTGAAAATGGAAGCTGCAAAACCAACGAAAAAGGCGAGTTCAGTATCAATTTTACTGCTTTCCCCGATTTAAGTATCGACAAAACTTTAAACCCTGTTTTTAATTATCAGATTACTGCCGATGTAACTGATTTAAACGGAGAAACCCATTCTTCAACTCAAAATATTTCGGTAGCTTATAATGCCTTGATAGTTGATATGGATATTGATGAAAAAATCAACAGAAATGAGAAAAGTCAGTTTAAGATAATTACAACTAATCAGAATGGAAATCCTGAAAAAGCAGAAGGAAATATTAAAATCTATCAGTTGAAAATGCCTGAAAGAGTATTCCGCGACCGCAAATGGGAAGCTCCGGATGTTTTCGGTATGAGCAAAGAAGAGTTTTATAAAAATTTCCCTTTGGATGTGTATAATAATGAAAATGATATTACACAATGGGAAAAGGGCAGGGAAGTTTTAAATTTCAACTTTGCTACTCCGCAGGATACATTTTTAGTTTTCAAAGATTTGAAAAAATGGCAGCAAGGTGCTTATCTGATGGAAATTAATTCAAAAGATATTTATGGAACAGCTTTGGAAGTGAAAAAATATTTTACGGTTTACTCACCTGATGAAAAACAAATTCCGCTAAATGAAGTTGCTTGCATACAGATGCTTAAAAGCACTGGAGAACCCGGCGAAACAGCAAGTTTCTTGTTTGGAAGCAAAGTAAAAGATTTGAATGTGTTGTATGAAATAGAAGTGGATGGACAAATTACTTCAAAACAATGGTTGAAAATAAGTGAAGAACAAAAATTGATAGAAATTCCGATAACAGAAGCACACAGAGGAAATTTCAATATTCATCTTATTTTAGTAAAAAACAATCGTTCATTTACATTCAACGAAACTATAATTGTTCCGTTTACCAATAAAAAACTGGATATTTCTTTTGAATCATTCCGCAATAAACTTTTACCAGGACAGAAAGAAGAATGGAAAATCAGAATCAGAGGTAGTAAAGGGGAAAAACTGGCCGCAGAAATGCTTGCTTCCATGTACGATGCTTCATTGGATGCCTTTAAAACTTCTGTATGGGATTTCAATATTTTTAATACAAACTACAGCAATTTGCAATGGGAATCTTATGCAGGTTTTGAAACGGATAACAGCAATTTATGTTTTTTTACAAAAGATAAAATCAGTTATCCTAAAGCAGTTACTTATGACAGATTGAACTGGTTTGGTTATAATAATTACGGATATTATGGTTACAGAGGTGCTTATAAAGGTTCAAGAGAAATGAACGTAATGTATGAAGATGTGGATGTTGCAGAATATGAAGTTCCTGTGATGGATATGGCAGCTGTAAGTTTAAATGAAAAGACAGTTACAAAAAGCGCTGGTGATAAAAAAGAAAAATCAACATTTATGTGGGCAGATTCTATTGGAAATGCCAGTACAAATGAAGAACAAAACAAGCAACAACCAACCGACTTCTCCGACGTTAAAGCCCGCTCCAACTTTAATGAAACTGCTTTCTTTTATCCGCAACTTACAACGAATGATAGTGGTGATGTGATGATTTCATTTACCATACCCGAAGCCTTAACCAAATGGAAAATGCGTGGATTGGCTTATACCAAAGATTTAAGAATTGCACAGGTGCAAAAGGAATTGCAAACACAGAAAGATTTAATGGTGGTTCCAAATGCTCCTCGCTTTTTCCGCGAAGGCGATAAAATGGCTTTTCAGGTAAAAGTGAGTAATGTTTCGGACAAAGAACTTACAGGTAGCATCCATTTGCAGTTTTTCAATGCATTGAATATGCAACCTATTATGAATTTACTTCTAGAAAATACCGATAAAGCATTTACCATAAAAGCCGGCGAAAGCCAGAATATGGCTTGGAGTATTACAATTCCCGAAAGTTTGGGTGCAGTTAGCTATAAAGTAATTGCCAAAGCTGGTATCTTCAGCGATGGCGAAGAAATGGCTATTCCGGTATTGACAAATCGTATGTTGGTTACCGAAACTTTGCCATTACCCATAAATGGTCGCCAAACAAAAGATTTTAAATTTGAAAAGCTGATTAATTCAACTACTTCCAACACATTGAAACATCAGAAACTTACGCTGGAGTTTACTTCTAATCCGGCATGGTATGCTGTGCAGGCTTTGCCTTATATGATGGAATATCCTTACGAATGTGCCGAGCAGGTTTTCAGTCGTTTTTATGCCAATAGTCTGGCAAGTTTTATTGCCAATTCCAACCCGAAAATACGTAAAGTATTTGATAGCTGGAAGTATATTTCTACTGACGCTTTGGTTTCAAATCTGGAAAAGAATCAAGAATTAAAAGCTTTATTGATTGAGGAAACGCCCTGGTTGTTAAATGCCAAAGATGAATCGGAACGCAAAAAACGTATCGGTTTGTTGTTTGATATGAATAAAATGGCTGCCGAATTGGGTACAGCAAAACAGAAAATACAAAAAACACAATTACCAAGTGGTGCATGGGCTTGGTTCCCCGGCGGAGTTGACGACCGTTATATTACCCAACATATCGTTACCGGTTTTGCCCATTTGCAGCATTTGGGTGTAAATGCTTACAAAGGCGATTATCAAATGAATAATATGATTCAGAAAGCAGTTTATTATCTTGATGACAGAATAAGAGAAGATTATGAATACATCCGTAAACATTATCCGAAAGATATGTCAAAAGATCAAATTGGCAGCATTCAGATACAATACTTATATGCACGTAGTTATTTTATCAATGAAATTCCTTTGAATCCTAAAAGTAAAGATGCATTTGAATATTTTAAAGCACAAGCACAAAAATTCTGGACTTTGGAAAACAAATATATGCAAGCTATGATGGCTTTGGCGCTAAAAAAATATAACGACCAGAAAACACCTGCCGACATCATGAAATCCTTAAAGGAAAATGCTTTGTATTCGGAAGAAATGGGCATGTACTGGCGCGATTTAAGTCAGGGTTATTACTGGCATCAAGCTCCAATTGAAACCATGGCATTGTTAATAGAAGCTTTTGATGAGGTAATCAACGACCGCGAATCGGTTGAGAAAATGAAAATATGGTTGCTTAAGCAAAAGCAAACTCAGGACTGGAAAACCACCAAAGCTACCTCAGAAGCCATTTATGCTTTATTGCTCAGAGGAAGTGATTTATTGGCAAATAATAATTTGGTTGATATCAGCGTTGGCGGACAAAGAATTAATCCATATCAAAGCCAAAAAATGCCAGAAGCAGGTACCGGATATTTTAAAACTTCGTGGAATACCACCGAAATTAAACCTGAAATGGGAAATATCAGCGTTACCAAATCCGACGAAGGTGTAGCTTGGGGAGCTATGTACTGGCAATATTTTGAGCAACTTGACAAAATTACTCCGGCTGCCACTCCTTTGAAACTCGAAAAGAAATTGTTTGTTGAACGCAATACTTCAACCGGACCAGTGATTGAACCCATTGGCGAAAATGCACAGCTAAAAATTGGCGACAAAGTGAAAGTAAGAATCGAGCTTCGTGTTGACCGCGATATGGAATATGTGCATCTGAAAGATATGCGGGCTTCGGCTTTTGAACCTGTGAATGTGCTTTCGGGTTATCGCTGGCAACAGGGCATGGGTTATTACGAAAGTACCCGCGATGCCGCTACCAATTTCTTTATTTCATACCTCAGCAAAGGCACTTATGTGTTCGAATATACTTTGATAGCCACCCAAAAAGGGAATTTCTCAAACGGAATTACCAGCATACAATGTATGTATGCACCCGAATTCAGTTCGCATTCAGAAGGGATTAGGGTAAAGGTGGAATAGAAATCATTTACAAATCCGATAAAAAACACTGACCCAGCTTAGGCTTTATGCTCTAGCTGGGTTAATTGTTTTTCCACAAATATTTTTAAACAGAACCTTTTTAAATAAAATTTAATTTTTTAATTTAGCAGCCGAATAAATACTTATCGCTATGAAAAAAAATGGAATCATTATTATAATATTTTGTCTTTTAATAACTCATTTATATAGTCAAGATGCAACTATTCAACAGAAAGATGATTCAAAAAAATCAAATGCAAACAAGGAAAATGTGACTATACATGCTAAAAGTCAATCAGATGGGAAATATTTAATTAGCATGGAGTCAAATGATCAAGAACTTGAAATATATTATACATTAGAGGGCTCTGAGCCAACAACTGATGCGATAAAATATAAAAATCCATTTTTGGTTAATGTCGCTTCAATGATAAAAGTCAATACTTTTAAATATGGAGAAGTTTTTGGCAGAATGGTACAAATGGATGTATGTATTTCTACTAATAAAAAAGTTTATTTAAAAGAAGAACCAGACGGAAATTTAAATGCTAAAGGTGGTTCAGCTTTAACAGATGGTGTAAATGGCTCATTAAATTATAATGATGGAAAATGGTTAGGGTTTGAGGGAAAAGATATGGAAGCTGTGATTGACCTTGAGAAAGAAAGAAATATAAAAACAATCAGTATCTATTATCAGGTTTGTACAAAAGATAAAATTTTTGAGCCAATAAGTTTCACAATTGAGGTTTCGGAAGATGGCATCAACTATACTAAAATATCATCTAAAGAAGCTGATCCAGATAAATGGAAAAATGAAGTAAATCTTAAAGTATTTGATGCCTCTTTTTTGCCAACAAAAGGAAGATACGTAAGAATTAATGTCAAGAACAGAGGTATTTGTCCTTCAGGATACACCTATGTAGGCAGTAAGAGTTGGATTTTAATTGATGAAATAACAGTGAATGAGTTTGACTTTCCTAAAAGTATTAAAATCAAACAATTTTAAACTGTTTATATCTTTGACATACATATTATTAATTCTTAAAAATGTATTTACTTTTTTCATTGGTATTAATCTAATTTTCTTATACTGATTCATTAAAAACAAATCAACTTGATGGTAATTTCTTTATTACAAAAGACCTAAATTTGAAGGATACAATATATTATAAACTTAAACGCTGGTTGTACCCTTAAATCAAATAGGGTTTCAAACCCTTTAACTTTAAAAATCAAAAAATATCCGACAATCAACCCTTTGCATGCAAAGCACCCTCAGGGTTTTTGCTTTCACAAAACGTAGAAAACTTGTTAAAGGGTTACGGGAAGCTTTCTCATCTTGAGAAACCTTACTGAAGGGCTACGGGAAGCTTTCTCCACTTGCGGAAACCTTGCTGAAGGGCTACGGGATGTTTTCCCCACTTGAGGACGGTTTTTCTTTAAGTTAATAAATCGTAATTAACACAATATTAGCATGACTAACACAAGTTTTCTGAATCGGATTCGTTACTTTTGTACTGGCATAAATTCAAATAACTTTTACCATGTTGAGAAATCTTTTATCATTAATAC
>CAZWRD010000066.1:0-16001 GCA_964636105.1 uncultured Bacteroides sp. | reverse complement strand
TACTTTGTTTTATTATTTTAAAGTGTTGAATAATAAATGGATATAGTAAAATATGATAATTTATTAATTGTAAGTTTATATTTCTAACAATTGTAGAGTTTTGATAGTAAAATGAAAAATGAAGCAAATCTAACAACTTCCGTCTTCTGTATCCTGTCTTCTGTCCTCCTATCCCCCCGCTTTCTTAGCTTTATAACCTGCTTTTATCAGCAAATCAAGCACTTTATCTCTGAAATCGCCTTGGATTAATATTTCACCTTCTTTGGAAGTACCTCCAACGCCGCATTTGGTTTTCAATAATTTACCTAATATATTCAAATCATCGTCTGTTCCAATGAAACCTGTAATTAAAGTTACCATTTTTCCTCCACGTTGTTTTTTGTCGAGCATCACTCTAAGGTTTTGCTGTTGAGGTGGTAGTGTTTGTATTTCTTCTTCATTATCAAACTGATATTGAAAATCAGGATTGGTTGAATATACGATTCCTGTTGGTTTAAATTTCTTTGACATAATTATGGAACAATTACTTTTAATGCTAAATGATTTACTTTTACACTTAAATTTTGGGTGAGCTTAATGGGTTCTCCATCAATATTTACTACCCTGTTTTTTTTACGTTCAATGCTAACTTCTTTGGTTTTAATAATATCGATATAATTTGTTTTGTCCAATTGTTTTAAGAATAGCAAATGAATAAAAAACGGCGTTTGATACATCGGAATTTTTTTTACAATGCAAACATCCATCAAACCATCATCAATTTTGGCATCGGGAGCAATGGCTGTATTGTATCCAAACTGATCGGAATTGGCAAAAACAATCATCAAAGCTCTACATGTAATTGTTTCACCATTAATATGTAAAGTATATTTTTTGGGACGATAAGTATGATATTCTTGTGTAGCAATCTTGAAATATGACCAGAAACCGCGTTTATGGTATTTGGCAAATTTTTTGGCAACAAGTGCATCAAATCCTAATCCTGCAATACTTACAAATTCGGTTTCGTTAATACTTATTGTATCAATACTTTGATATTTCCCTTGATTTATTAATGTAATTGCTTCTTTAACCTGTAACGGAATTTTCAGAAAACGAGCGAGTCCGTTGCCAGAGCCTAAAGGTATGATTGCCAGTTTGATATCACTATCTTTAATGCCATTAACAATCTCATTTACAGAGCCATCACCGCCAACAGCAACTATTATATCTGCTTTTTCTTCCACAGCTTTTTTCGCAAGTTCTATGGCATGTTTGGCATATTCTGTTCTGAAAATCAAATATTTATATTTTGTATGGTCAAGATATTTTGCAATTTGATCTTCAATACAATTTTTCTTAACAACGCCCGAAATTGGATTTATAATAAATATAATTTTTTGTTTTTCCACAATATTAGTTATTAGTCATTTTGTTGTTAATCATTCTGTTGTTATATTGCTGAATATATGCTTTAATGAAAGTTTCCATTTCTTTCTTTTTGTATAATTCACTAAATATCAGATTTTTTTTCAAAAGAGAATCGTTTTTTAAATTATAAAGTGAAATACTGTTTTTACCATTAAATTTAAGCATATAATTATCGGCAATTAATTGGTATTCACCATTTAAATAAGAAATTGAAAAGCTTTCTTCATTATTTTTGAAAATATTTTTTCCAAAACTTAAAAACGATCCTTTATAATTTAATAATCCCAAAACCGAAGGTAATATATCTGTTTGTTGTGATATTTTTTTGGGGAGTAATTTTAAAGTGTCGTTTTCAGGAATGTAGTAAATTATTGGGATTGCGTACATTCCAACACTGTTTTTGTAGTAATCCAATTGAGCTTCAGAAGTATGGTCGGCAGTAAGTACAAATAAAGTGTTTTTGTACCAAGGCATTTTTGAAGCTTTTTCAAAAAATTTATTCAGCGCATAATCCGCATACATAATGCTTTCCTGAATTTCAAGCTTCCCTTTTCTGAATTTTCCTTTGTAATTTTCGGGAACAGTATAGGGATGGTGCGATGACAATGTGAAAATACTTGAAAAAAATGGTTGTTTGTATGTATTTAGTTCATTTGCATAGTATTGCATATAAGGTTCGTCGAAAATTCCCCATTTACTATCATAATCTTTTTCGTTGTGGTATTCATGCCTTCCTTTGTAAATATCAAAACCTGCAATTTTTGTAAAAGCATCAAAACCCATAGTACCATTGCTTCCTCCGTGATAAAAAGATGTTATATATCCTTCTTCTTTTAAAATGCTTGCCAAACTATTTATTTTGTTTCCTGAATACATTGAAGTTACATAAGCTTCATTCATCAAGGTTGGAACACTTGCCAGAATTGCCGGAATACCTTCAATTGAGCGTTTTCCATTTGCATAAGCCTCTGCAACATAAGATTTTTTTATCAATGAATCCAAAAAAGGTGTAAATCCTTGATAACCTTTAATATTATTTAAACCACCAATATGTTCTTGCGAGAAACTTTCAAGAATAACAACAACAACATTTAGTTTTTTAGTGTTAGTATCATTTTGATTTGTAGTATTATATAAAGGGGTGTAAATGGAATTTATTTCTCTCTCATTTGTAAAATATTCTTTTTTCTCTAAAACCGGTAATCCCAAAGTTTTAATAATGCTAAAAGGCGTATTTAAAACCAAAGGTATATTTTTTGAATTGGCATATTTTCCTGCATTAATTATATCGAGTGGTCGTAGTTGAAAGCCACCTCTAATTCCTATGATGCTAAGTAGAATAAAACCAACATACAATAAGGAATGAATTATTGTTGTTTTTGTTGAAAAGTTATATTTTTCAATTTTTTTAATTCTTGAGTTTAGGTAAATAAAAAAAACGACTGTAGAAATCCAAAGAATGGGAATAAACCAAAAATCTTTAATAAATTGAGGTAATAATTTATCAAAATCTCCTCCAACTGAAACATAATTAAAAATATCACTAGTTGTTCTTTTAAAAGTAAAGCGTAGATAGATGATATCAATAAAATTCAATAAGAAAGCAAATGAATTTACTATATAGAATAAAATTATTATGATACGCTGATATATAGTTTTATAGACAATTTTTAGAGGGATTAAATAAAAAAGGATAAATACTGCATTGCTTATAAAAATAGTTGAAATATCAAATCTTAAGCCACCCCAAAAAATTGGTAAATATTCATTTAATTGAATATCATTAAAAAATGAGAGATTACAAATTAGAAATAAAAGTCTTGTAATTGAATAAATTATTAGAACTGATAGAAGCCTTTTAGAGAAACTTATAAATATATTATTAGAAAAAATAAAACTGTTTTTTGGCATATTAAAATTATGATTTGCAAAAATACAAAATAAAAATCAGCATAAAAATGATGTTTTTTGAGCTGATTTTATTGTCAATATAAATATTTTTTTCAAAAACAGACTTAAGTTGCAGATTATCAGATAAAAATAAAAGTGAAAAAAAGTTAAAAAAAAGTGTGCAAGTATAAATATTTTTTTTAATTTTGCATAAAATTTTTAATAATAGTAAAAACAAATGAAAAAGTTATTATCTTTAATCGCTGTTGCTGGAATTTTCGCATTCGTAGCTTGCGGACCAAGTGCAGAAGAAAAAGCTGCTGCTGAACAAAAAATTCAAGATTCAATTGCACAAGTTGAACAACAAAGAATCAACGATTCTATCGCTGCTGCTGAACAAGCTGTTAACGATTCTATCGCTGCTGCTGAACAACAAAGAATTAATGATTCAATTGCAGCTGCTGAAGCTAAACCAGCAAAAAAAGGTAAAAAATAATTTATCTTTCAGCATTAAAAAAAAGGGAATTTTAAAAAAAAATTCCCTTTTTTGTTTTTTGTATTAAAATTATTTATAAATTTGCACGTTAATTAATTAATCAAAAACTTAAATAGTAAAAAAATGAAAAAATTTTTCGGATTATTTTTAATCGCAGGAATGTTAGTTGTTTCTGCTTGTGGAACTGGTAATAAAGAAGAAGCTGCAACTACTGATTCAACTGCAGTTGAACAAACTGAACAAGTTGTTGATACAGCTGCTGCTCCAGCTACTGATTCTACAGTTGTTGCTCAATAATTTGTAATTTTACAAATTAAAAGAAAAGAGAGGTATGAAAATACCTCTCTTTTTTTTTATAAAAGCTTTAAAGTTTAAATAAAATAGCTTAATTTTGAACTCAAAAAATAGTTATTTTTATGGAATTTAATTTTGAAAAATCAGTTACAACTGGTAATAAAGGTAAAGGAATACGATCTGATTGCTTTATTACTTTGGAATTAACTCAAAATGGAGGAATTCAGCTTGAAATTCAAAGTAAAGTTTATGTTTACTTTGGTGATGCAATTAAAAATGTGGCACTTAATGTTCTCAATTTTTTTGATATTACAGATGCTAAACTTTTGATTGAAGATACAGGAGCTATAGATTGTGTTTTAGCTGCAAGAATAGAAGCTGCTATCAAACAATTAATTAAGACAGATAAAGAATATCTTCCTGATATGATTTCTTCCAATTTGTATCATACAAAAAAAGATCGAAATAGATTTTCTAGATTGTATTTGCCTGGCAATTCGCCAAGTTTGATGTTGAATGCAGGAGTTCACAAACCAAATGGAATCATTCTTGATTTAGAAGATGCAGTTGCTCCTGATAAAAAATTTGAAGCAAGCTTTTTAGTTCGAAATGCTTTACGAAGTATTGATTTTTATGGTGCAGAACGTATGGTTCGTATAAATCAGATACCAAGAGGTTTAGACGATTTAGCCTTCATTATTCCACATAATGTAAATTTGATTTTAGTACCAAAATGTGAGGATGCAGAACAAATATATTTATTAAATAAAAAGATAGAAGAATTAAAAGGAATTCATTCCATTGATTACCCTGTTTGGTTAATGCCAATCATTGAAAGTGCAAAAGGAGTTATAAATGCATATCAAATTGCTACGGCTGCAGATAATATCGTTTCATTAGCAATAGGTTTGGAAGACTACACTGCTGATTTGGGTTGTAAAAGGACATATGATGCAAGTGAGTCGTTTTATGCAAGATCTGTAATCGTTAATGCATGTCGTGCTGCTGGAATTCAGCCTATTGATTCTGTTTTTTCTGATATTTCAGATATGGAAGCTTTAAAGGAAAATGTGTTGAAATCAAAGGCTTTGGGTTTTGATGGAATGGGATGTATTCATCCAAGACAAATTCATGTTATACATGAATATTTTGCACCTGATGCTTCAGAAATTGATAAAGCTAAGAAAATTGTGTTAGCGTTTGATGAAGCTACAGCAAAAGGATTAGGAGTTGTTTCACTTGGTAGTAAAATGATTGATCCTCCAGTTGTAAAACGAGCTTTGAAAACTATTGATTTAGCAGTTAATATGGGGAAATTATCTAAAGATTGGAGGAGTGAATAATGAAAAAATATGATAAACTAATAGAAAATGCAGCTGGTAGAATTGTGCCAACTGAAATTAATGGAGTATCACACCAACCCTATATGGGAATTGGGAAATATAAACCTACAGGAAGAAAGTATGCTCCTAGAATTTCTTCTTGTTCTGATTTTCCTGATGATGGGAATAAAACGATAGCTACACTTAAAGATGCTTTAATAAAATCCGGATTACGTGATGGAATGGTTATTTCAACACATCATCATTTTAGAAATGGAGATTTAATAGCAATTCAAATTTTTGATATAGCTAAAGAATTAGGGATTAAAGATTTGGTTTGGGTTCCTTCAGCATCTTTTGAATGTCAATCTGTTTTAATAAAATATTTGGAAGATGGAACAATTCATCATATTGAAGGAAGTATGAATGGGTCTTTGGGAAGTTTTACTTCTGAAGGAAAAATGAAAGGTTTGGGTATTCTGCGTTCACATGGTGGTCGTTATCAGTCTATTCAGGATGGTGAAGTAGTTATAGATATCGCTGTTATTGCAGCACCAACAGCAGATCCATTTGGAAATGCTACAGGTGATAGAGGCTCTGCTGCTTGTGGATTATTAGGTTTTGCACTTGCAGATTCTCAATATGCTGATAAAGTAATTGTTGTAACGGATAATTTAGTGCCATTTCCTTGTATCCCTTGGCAAATTCAAGGAAATTATGTCGATTATGTTGTTGTGGTGGATAAAGTTGGAATACCTGAAAAAATAGTTTCGGGTACAACAGAAATAACAAAAAGTCCAGATAGATTACTTTTAGCTGAGCTAACCGCTAAATTTTGTGATGAAGCTGGAATTATTAAGGATGGTTTTTCATTTCAAGCAGGTGCTGGTGGTACTGCTCTTTCTATAGGAATTTATTTTGCCGAAATATTGCGTAAAAGAGGCATGAAATCTAGATGGGCAAGAGGTGGAAGTAATAAGTATCTGGTTAAAATGCTTGAAGAAGGATTGTTAGATTATATACTTGATGGTCAAACGTTTGATTTGGAAGGTGTTAGGTCTATGCGAGAAAATGAAGGACATGTAAATTCAAGTCCTTTTACAAGCTATAATTATCATGGAAAGGGAAATTTTGCTTCTATGGTAGATGTTGTAATTTTAGGAGCAACAGAAATTGATGTAAATTTCAATGGGAATGTGGTTACTCATTCTGATGGTTATTTGTTGCATGGAATAGGTGGTTGGCAAAATTGTTTACATTCAAAATGTACAATAATTCCAGTTCCATTGTTTCGCGACCGCATTCCGGTGATTGTAGATGAAGTTACTACACTTTGTGGGCCGGGAGAACTTATAGATGTAATTGTTACAGAGCGTGGTATTGCTATAAATCCGAAACGGACTGATTTGATAGAAAAAATGAAAAACTCGAGTTTGCCTATCAGAACTATTGAAGAACTTAAAGCTGAAGCCGAACGAATTTGCGGTAAAGCAGCCAAACCAAAACTTAGTGATGAAATTGTTGCTGTAGTTAAATGGGTTGACGGAACTGTATTGGACTCAATCAGAAAAATAGAAAAATAAAAAAAGGGGCTTTTTGCCCCTTTTTTTTATTTTCCTCTTCCCTGAAGAATAATAATCATGGTATAAAGTAATATTTTAATATCGGTTGCAAGTGACATATTTTCAATATAAAGCAAATCGTATTTCAATCGTTCAATCATTTCTTCTACATTTTCTGCATATCCAAATTTTACTTGTCCCCATGAAGTAATGCCTGGTTTTACTTTATGTAATAAACGATAATGAGGTGCTTTTTTAACGATTTCGTTGATAAAAAATTGTCTTTCAGGACGAGGGCCCACCAGCGACATATTCCCTTTTAAAACATTGTAAAATTGAGGAATTTCATCAAGCCTTACTTTTCGCATAAATCTGCCAAATGGTGTAATTCTTGGATCATCTTTGCAAGACAGCATTGGGGTTCCGCTTTCGGCATTTATGTACATCGATCGGAACTTGTGCATCATAAAAGGTTTTCCTTTGATGCCAATTCTTTCGTGTGAATAAAATATTGGACCTTTTGAAGTTGTTTTTATTATAATTGCAGTGATTAAATATACTGGTGATAATAAAATAAATACTAAAATTGATGAAAAAATATCAAGTATCCTTTTTAATGATTGTTGCCAAGTTGGCATCAAATCTGGCGATATTAGAATTACAGGAGCATGAAAGATTGAACTCATTTTAACAGAGCCTAATAAAATGTCTTGTAAGTCTGGAATTATTTTTATTACTACCTCACTGTCTTCAAGGGCTGTAATAATACTTCCCAATAATTTATGTTCATATTCTTCAATTGCTATAATAACCTCTTCTACATTATTTTCTTTAATGATGGTTTTTAGTGATTTGTAATTTCCTAAAAAAGGGAGTAGGTTAGCAATTTCGGGATTTTGGCTGCCATTTAAGCTGACAAATCCTGTAAATTTATTTCCCGAAGATTCTATTTGATTTTCAATATCCTGATATATTTTTACAGCTTTATCGTGGCTCCCAACAATTACAGTGTTAAAACCCATTAATTTATGATGTATTTTATAAGCAGTACGAGAAGTTAAAATTACTCTGAATAAGTAAGTAACAAAAAAATGTAATAAGAAGAGTACAACAAAAGATTGATAATAATTTTTGTAAGTGATAATTACATCGTCAAGTATTAAAGCAAAGAAAATGATAAGCACTCCAATAAGGCTAATAATAAAAGTTTGTTCAAGTTCTTGTAATCTTGATTTTCTATAAATTTTTCGGTAAGTACCTATCATTAAATATAATGAAATCCAAAATAATGGGATAAATATTAATCCTTTAAACAAATTCGGATCATTTATTATATTTAAAATTCCTTTAATATCAATTGTATCAACTTGATTTTTACGATAAATAAAAAATAAACCCCAAGCAATTATTGCAGAGAAAATATCAAAGAAAACATATTTAGATACTTGTAAACTTTTATTCATTACCAATGTACGAGTTTAATGTTGTCGAAAAGAATGCTTGCAGTAGTGTTTGTTGAACTTTTATATTCGCCGAAGAAAATCTTGTAATCAAGTGCTGAATAAGAATCGCTTATGTCGGGAGTGAAATTGATATAGATTTTTTTCCATTCTGATGTAGGATTTAATACTACAGTTGCAGTTTGTACAATTTTGCTAGAATAATAGGCTAATAAACCAATTCTAATTGGATTATTGGTTTTGTAATTCATTTCCAAAAAAACAGGTGATCCGTTTTTTGGCAAAACAAACTTATTTATGGTTTCAACTTCATAAAAGTTCTGATTTTCATTTAGATATATTAATCCAGATGAAAATCCTTCAAATACATTCCCAATCAAACTTGTTGCAATTAAACTAGTATCACTTCCTGTTCTTCTTTGGATTGAAACTCCACCATCCTCAAAGTCTTCTTTCCATGCGAATTTTACATTTTCTGAATAAGAAGTGTGTGTCAGAGAAGAGTCGATTTGCAATATGTTGCCTTCAACCAGGTTAGAATCTATAATTTCAATTTTCTTATAAAATGGGTAAACTACTCTAGTTCCTGACATACCATTCATTTTAATGCCTGGTGCAAGTGTAATTTTGTGCTTCCCCTTTTTTAAAACTGGAATTTTTGCAGGTAGTTCAAACGCTCCAATCAATTCATCATCAACATATACCCATACATCAGTTATCTTATGGGATAGACTTCCTTCTGCTAAATTGGAATTTTTGTCGAGTATAAATTTATCAATCTGAATGTAAGCAGGAATGGTTTGATCTCCATCAAAATCTTCGCATGAACTAATAAAAAATATTAATCCAATAAAAACTAAAAGGTTTAAATTGATTGTTTTAAAGTATAAAAACTTCATTTATATTTCTTTGAGTAAATAAATATAAAGCAGATAACGAATAATTATCTGCTTTATTATCTATATGGTAAAATTTTTAATCTATTTGTACATTTAATTTTTCAATAATTTGATAGGCAACATTAAGTGCATTGTAACCGTCAATTATAGAAACCATTGGAATCGTGTTGTTATTGATTGAATGATAAAAAGTTTCTAGTTCCATTTTAATTGCATTTGATGCTTGAATTTCTGGTTTTTCAAAGAATATTTGTTTTGAACCTTTGTTTTCGCCCAATTCGATAATCATTGCAAAAGGATCGTTATTGTCAGGAGTAACTTCTTTCATTCTTACAATTTCAGCTTCTTTGTCAAGGAAATCTACCGCAATATAAGCATCTCGTTGGAAAAATCTTGATTTTCGCATGTTTTTCAACGAAATTCTACTGGCTGTAAGGTTTGCTACGCAGCCATTGTCAAATTCAATGCGGGCATTAGCGATATCTGGTGTGTCACTTACTACAGCTACTCCACTTGCACTTACTTTACGTACATTCGATTTCACAACACTTAAAACTATATCGATATCATGTATCATGAGATCAAGTATAACAGGAACATCTGTTCCTCTCGGATTAAATTGTGCCAAACGATGTGTTTCTATAAACATAGGATTGTTTATGTGTTCTTTTGCAGCCATAAAAGCAGGATTAAATCTTTCAACATGACCAACTTGAACTTTCACATTTGCTTCTTCAGCCAATTCTATCATTTTTTTAGCTTCTGCAGATGAAGCTGCAATTGGTTTTTCAATAAAAACATGTTTTCCTCTTTTTAAAGATTTTGCAGCACATTCAAAATGAGATAATGTAGGTGTAACAATATCAACTACATCCACTTCATCAATTAACTCTTCTATTGATCCGAATGAAAAGGTATTAAATTCTTCTGCAACTTTTTTTGCATTTTCCTGATCAGGATCAAAAAAACCAACAAATTCAAATTCTGGAATTTGTTTTATACATTTAATGTGTATTTTCCCCAGGTGCCCTGCACCCATAACGCCAATTCGTAACATATTTCTTTTTTTTTGCAAAAGTAATTTTTTAATCCTAATTGAAATCACTATTTTCGCAAAAAAAATCATTTTTAAATATTTTTTTTTAATGCTTGATACATATAAACATAAAGGATTGAGAAAACAACTTGTTGGAGTTGTTAGAGAAAAAGGAATTAAAGACGAAAATATTCTTACGGCAATTGAAAAAATTCCAAGACATTTTTTTCTGGATTCTTCATTTACTGAATTTGCTTATCAGGATAAAGCTTTTCCAATTGGAAATGGTCAAACTATTTCACAGCCCTATACGGTTGCTTTTCAATCTGAATTATTGAAAGTCAAAAAAAATGAAAAAGTATTAGAAGTAGGAACTGGCTCCGGTTATCAGGCTTGTGTTTTGCTAGAACTTGGTGCAAAAGTTTTTACAATAGAGCGACAAAAAGATTTGTATCAGCGTACAAAAACTTTTTTACCATCCATAGGATACAGACCCAGAATGTTTTATGGTGATGGATACGCTGGTTTGCCTGCTTATGCTCCTTTTGATAAAATAATTGTAACTGCAGGTGCTCCCTATATACCTGAAGCCCTAATTCTTCAATTAAAACCTGGTGGTATTATGGTGGTTCCTGTTGGCGAAGATGTACAAACTATGATTAGTCTCGAAAAAATCTCTGATACAGAAATTATTCAAAAAGAACATGGTAACTTTAAATTTGTTCCTCTTTTAGAAGACAAAGCCGATGGTAAAAAGTAATTCTAATTATTTGTAGATGATTAAAGTTTTTTAGAATTCTACAATAATTCCTATTGTTGGCAGAACATTTCCTGAAAAGTCTTCAACTTTACGTAATACATATTTAGTATTGTCATTAGGATCAATTGAGATATTCCCATCAATATCCAAATTTGTGTATATAGGCTGTTGTTCTGCTTTGAATGCCAATAAATTCTGTATATCCATATATATATTTAATGCCCATTTTTTGAAAAAATATTGCTTGTCAACTCTTACATCTAATTGATTGAAATCTCCCAATCTAACCGAATTAAAGGCGTTGTAATTTAAATAACCTCTTCCTCTCGAATCCCAGATTTCGCGTTTTGAAGATTCTGCAACATCAACTGGTGTATAAGGAGCTCCACCAACAAATCTCCATTTTGCACCTGCTTCCCAGTTTCTGCCCAGATTCCTTTTCATGGTTAGATTTAAGATATGTTTGTTATCCCATGCCGATGGTATAAATTCGTTGTTTTTCTCTTGGAATTCACTTCTAACAAATGTGTATGACATAATTATATTAAATCCCTTAATATCAGTTGTTCTGTAATAAATTTCAAATCCGTATGCTCTTCCATCACTGCTAGATATTACTTCTTCATCACCAAATGTTCCGTAATCAGCCCCTTTGCTGGCTATTGATACCGAATCGTTTACGGAAAAAGGATAGTTCTGATACCATTTGAAGAATCCTTCCATTGTAAATTTTGATTTTTCGTTTATCATATAGTCAAATCCTGTAACAAAATGATTAGAAGTGATATAACTAATGTTGTTGTTTTTGTTTACCAATTCTCCCTGATTATTTCTAAACCCCAAAGTTGTATATGCTGGTCTTTGATAATATCTGCCAATATTTGTATTTAAATAAACTTTTTCAGATAATTGATATGAAGCTGATATTCTGGGTGATATTTGTTTCAACATATTCGACATATCGCTATCGTAATTATTAGCATCTAATCTGACACCCAAAGATAAAGTTAATCTGTCATCAAGATATTTTCTGCTGATTTGCCCGAAGGTATTCCATGCAAATAAATCGAGTTTTGAATCATAATTTATTGTTATTAAACTATCTTTTGCTAATATCTTTTGGAAAGTGCTGTTATTGTATCGGTTATATTCTAATCCAACGCCAAATATAATCTTGTAATCCTGAATTTGGGTATTTCTTTCAAATCTGAATTTGTTTTCAATTTCATCTGATGTGTAATCTAATATTTTAGATTTGCTTTCATCATTTCCCGGATATTTGTAAGAAGTATTTCGGAGCATATTTCTGCTTATGATATAACTGTCGAATGATTGTTTTCTATAATGTTTATAAACCGCACCAATTGCATAATTCCATTGTTCAAATACAGGAAGATAGCCCAAAATATATTTCTGACTTTCGTTTGGATTTTTTATCCCTGTATTCAAATTAAATTGATCAATAGCACCTAGCCCAATAACAGTTAATTCATTTTTTAAATCGAATTTTGTTTTTGATTTCCATTGAAAATCATTGTAAGTAGGCAAAAACGGAAGTCCAATAGCACTAAATAAAAATTGGAGGTAGGAGCGTCTGGCTGAGAAAATAAAAGATGTTTTTTTATTTATAGGTCCATCTAATGTAAGTGCAAGATCAGAAGCTCCAACTGAGCCTTTGAATTTAATTTTATCAGGATTGCCATCAATTAGCCTCATATCTAATACTGAACTTAATGCATTGCCTTTATTCGCAGGAAAAGCTCCTGAGTAAAACTCAATTTCTCTCAGGAAATCAACATTAATAATACCAATTGGTCCTCCTGATGCACCTTGAGTTGCAAAATGATTAAGATTTGGTATTTCAATACCATCCAGATAAAAGCGATTTTCGCTTGATCCTCCGCCTCTTACAATCAGATCGTTTCTAAAACTAACCGAAGAAGAAACACCAGGTAATGATTGCAATACCTTTGAGATATCGCGATTACTTCCCGGACTTTTTTCGATTTCGGCAATACCAATGCTTTTCATAGACAAAGGACTTTCTTCGTCTCTCCTGAAAATTGCAGATTTAATCTCAACTGCTGAAAGTTTGATTGATGTTTCTTTCATTGAAATTTCGATATATTTTGTTTTTCCTCCGGTAACCATAAATTCTGTAGATTGGAATTTTTCGAAGCCCACATAGCTAGAGATTAATCGTGTAAAACCTGGTTTTACATTAGAAAAAACAAAATTTCCTTCCAAATCAGAGGTTGAACCTAAATTTGAGCCTTCAATTAAAATGTTGGCAAATGGTATTGGTTCATTGTTTTTTGAATTAAAAATTCTTCCTTTTATAGTACCCGATTGCGAATAACTATATAAAATTGTGAAAGATAATAAAATTGTGAATATATATTTATTTGTTTTTGTTGCCATTTTATATTGGATTAATTAATTGTAAAAAAAAGTCTTTATTCTAAGATATTTTAATAACCTGAATTATCTCAAAATGTTCATTTCCTAATATTTGAAAGATACCAGTAAAAAAAAGTTAATAAAAAAGATAAAAAAACTTAAAAAAAGCTTGTTTTTGCCTCAATATTTACGTATCATTGCAAGACGAAAAAAATTAAACAATAAATTACTAATTTTATAACTTAACAATTTTATAATGTAGATTCATAAAATCTAAATATTAAAACTTAACTTAACATTTATTAATTAAACTTAACTTTCTATGAGGAAAATTTCATTTTTACTTGTAGCTCTATTATTAATGGGGATGCAAGTAATTCAAGCGCAAAGGGTTATCACAGGAAAGGTAACAAGCGCCGAAGATGGCACAGGTATTCCTGGAGTCCAGATTGTTGTAAAAGGTACTTTACATGGCACAACAACTGATATTGATGGAAAATATCGGTTAACTTGTCCTGATAAAGCTGATATGCTAATCTATACTTTTGTGGGTATGAAAACCCAAGAGGTAAAAATCGGAGCTAAAAACATTATTGATGTTATAATGACTTCTGATGTAACAAATATTGAAGGAGTTGTAGTAACTGCAATGGGTATTAAAAAAGAGAAAAAAGCTTTAGGATACTCAGTGCAAGATGTTGGAGGAAAGGATCTTACCAGAGGTGCAAATCCAAATTTGGCTACAGCCATTCAGGGTAAAGTATCTGGTGTTGAAGTTCGTCAATCATCTGGTATGCCTGGTGCTTCGTCTCAAATTTTAATACGTGGAGCTCGTTCTTTTGATGGTAATAACTCACCATTATATGTAATTGACGGAATGCCTATTAGTAGTAATTCTGATTATAATGTTTCAAATGGAGGTGTTGTTGGTACAGATTATTCTGGTCGTTCAATTGACATTGATCCTAATGACATTGAGTCCATTAACGTATTAAAAGGTCAGGCTGCTGCAGCCTTGTATGGTATGCGTGCTTCTAATGGGGTTATTATCATTACAACCAAAAGTGGAAAGAATGTAGGAAAAGGAAGTCCAATTCAAGTTTCTTTTTCAACCAATTACAGTTTTGATAATATTTCCCGAACAGTTGAAAAACAAACTAAGTATGCACAAGGTTTGAATGGAGCTTTTGGACATACTCGTTCAACTTCTTGGGGTCCGATGATTGATAGTTTGCCTTGGGATCCAGGTTATGGATATCAAAGTGCATATCCAGGCGGACAACCTGGTCAATATTGGAACCGCCAAAAAGGACAATGGGTTACACCTGGTGTTTATGATAATGTAGGCGATTTTTTTAAAACAGGTTATACTAATAATAATAGCGTAAACTTAAGTCAAGCTGGTAATTTTGGTAATTATTCTGTTGGTTTTGGAAATACTCGTCAAGAAGGAATTATTCCAAGTACAAACATGAAAAGAAATAATGCAAAAGTTGCTGCTAACTTTGATATTAATGAAAAATGGAAAACAGGTTTTAGTGCAAATTACTCTGAAACAAAAATCAATAAAGTTCCAACAGGTAATTCAAGTATATTGTTCCAAGTTTATGGTTCTCCAACCTCTTATGATTTAGCAGGAACTCCTTATAATGAATTTGGATTTCCTTATAAACAAATAGGTTATAGAGCTGGAACTTTTGATAATCCTTATTGGGCAACTGCAAATAATAGTTTCCTTGAAGCTACCAAACGTTTCTTTGGTAATACTTATTTAGATTATACACCAAATGACTGGATGAATGTTCGTTATCAATTGGGTATAGATCAATATACAACTGATATGGAAGAAATTTATGAAATTGGTTCTGCACCAACTGGAGGCAGTACAATGACAGGAACTTTCCCATCAACTAAAGATCCTGCAGGTGGTCAAATTACAAATAAAGGTGTTATTAGCAGTGATATTAACTCCCTATTGAATATTACTTTCAAAAAAGAAATCACAGCTGATTTGAATGGTACATTATTGGTTGGTAATGAATTTTCCGATGGAAGTCAAAGATTTTGGCAACAAGATGGAACTGGCTTCAATATAGGAGGATGGCATAATTTGTCAAATACAACATCCCAAACTGTTTCTGAAAGTAAATTCCGTAATAGAACTGTTGGTTTTTATGGAAATGCAAGTTTTGACTATATGAGGATGTTATATTTAAACATTACTGGTCGTAATGATATTGTATCTTCAATGCCTGCTGGTAGCAGATCATTCTTCTATCCTTCTGTTTCATTATCATGGGTATTTACTGAATTAGAACAACTAAAAGAAAATAAAGTATTATCATTTGGTAAACTACGTGCTTCATATGCAGAAGTTGGTCAAGCAGGTACTTACAGATCACCATATTATATTCAATATGCAACTACTAATGGTTTCCTTGATGATGGTATCCAATTCCCATTTAATGGAGT
>CAZWRD010000065.1:0-16114 GCA_964636105.1 uncultured Bacteroides sp. | reverse complement strand
TCTTTAATGAAAAAGCCGATAGATTACTTTAATTCTATCGGCTTTTTTATTACTCAAACCTTTCTTCGCTTCCCGAATCTCTCTATTCTCGGGATTTCGCTTCGCTCAACTTCGGTTTTCTTTCTACCTCACCTCTTTAATAGATACAAACAAAGAACTTATTGCACCCAAAAACATAAAAACTCCGGCTAATAAAATAGAATTCACAGGGTCGTTATGCAAAAAATGCTTTAATATCAAACCGCCAAAAACACCGCTTATAATTTGAGGGATGGTAATAGACATATTAAACAATCCCATATACATTCCCATTTGTTTGGGCGGTATAGAATTTGCTAACATGGCATAAGGCATAGCCAAAATACTTCCCCATGCAATACCAATTCCTATCATAGGTAATATCAGCAAATCGGGATTGGGTATTATAGAAAACGAAAGATACGACAAACCACCAATTGCCAATGCCAATGCATGTGTTTTCTTTCTGCCAATTTTAGCTGCAATTAGGGGTAAACTCAATGCAATTATTGCAGAAACCAAATTATAAACCCCAAACAATATGCCCACCCAATCACCTGCTTCCTGAAATGCAGCCGAATTAGGATCAACTGTACCATAAAAAGTCTTTGCTACTGCTGGTGTAGTAAATACCCACATGGTAAATAAGGCAAACCATGAAAAAAACTGCACAAGCAGTAATTGTATCATGGGTTTGGGTATTTTGAATTTCTCTTTTTTAACTTCTGCTTTATTCTCTTCTTCATAAAAATCAGGAGGATATTCTTTGGTTCTGATTACAGTCCATAAGATAGCAGATAACAAAACAGCTGCACCAATGTAAAATGAGAAATACACATTAGGTGCAACCAAACCTTCATGAGCAGCTTCTTTCGAAATTCCAAACCAATTACCTAAAATATAAGGCAACCACGAACCCACCACTGCTCCAATACCAATCAATAAGGTCTGCATCGAAAATCCGAGTGCATGTTGTTCTTCGGGTAACTTATCAGCAACCAAAGCTCTAAATGGTTCCATAGAAATATTGATGGATGCATCCATTATCATCAACATTCCACCGCCAATAAGCATGGGCGATATAAAAGTAGCCAGATGTGGAGCATTGGGCATTAATATTAAAGCAGCAGAAGTAAGCAAAGCACCAATTAAAAAATAAGGTCTTCTTCTGCCAAAACGATTCCAGGTTCTATCGCTGTAATAACCTACAATGGGTTGAACTATCATTCCGGTAATAGGAGCTACCAGCCAAAACCAAGGTAATTCTTCAACATGTGCGCCAAAGGTTTGTAATATTCGTGATGCATTTGCATTTTGCAAAGCAAAACCAAACTGTATTCCCAAAAATCCGAAACTCATGTTCCAGATTTGCCAGAAACTCATTCTTGCTTTAGTTTTCATTCTTATAGATGTTTAGTTAATTATAATTTTTTTTGTTTCTTTATATTCGCCCTGTACAATTTCGCAAAAATACATTCCCGATTTAAAATTATAAAGAAAATCGCGTTGTGTAAACAAAGTATCGGAAGTAATCAGAAAACTATTGCCGCCAACTCTTTTGCCTGCAATATCGTAAAAAGTAATTTGAACACTGGTCGATTTTTTATCACGATAGTTTACATATATATTCAGATTATCAGTAGTAGGATTAGGAAAAACCTCAAACAATCCGCTACCCATAGCTTGACTAATCTTAAATGCTGGCTTCAGTAAAGCAGGAGTTTCAAGCTTTTTTGAAGTGAGAATGTGATATTGCCCGGGCTGCAAGGTAATGGTTTTAAGATTATCTGAAACAGAAATTTCATCTCCGGTAAAATAATCATACCAAAGTCCGTTTTCGGGGAATTTAGCCTGAATATCTTTCTTTAACACATCAAAATTACCAATTACTACTGCATTCATTACTGAACTTTTAAAACTCATTTGTTTTAATTCTGCACTTACATCCATCAGAAAATCGTAAGTATTAAAACATTGCGGATAATCTCTTTTTAATTTTGCAATAGCTGAATAAACCAGATAAAGGTTTTTTCTGTCGGTATTTAGGAAATATTCCCATTTGATAGGTTTTTCACCTGTTCTGCCATTAAAATCAATATTTACATCATAGCCTAACTCTCCAAACTGCCAAATCATTTTAGGTCCGGGAATAGTAAGAAAGAAAGCAGTATTTTGCTCAATTCTTCGCAAAGCAGTAGCTTCATTTTTAACACTGTAGCTACCTTCTACATTACCCCATTGCAGACATTTATACATCAATCTTTCTTCATCATGACTTTCCATATAACCTACCACATTCTGATTGCTCCATCCGCGTTTCAGATAAGAAATCCAGGAAAAATCTGATTTACTTCCGGTGTTATATCCCATTGCTGCTTCAGCATAGGAATTATTAAGATTTCCCCATAGCATCATCCCTTTGTTCGAAAGCATTTTTTCTTCATTATTATCAGCAAAATGCTCTAAAATAACATAAGCATTCTGGTTGACAGACCAAATTGAATCAGCGTATTTTGATAGAATGTTGATACGTGATGCATCATAATTTCCCCATTGAGCTACATTTCCTAGCGAATAGGTTTGAGTAAATCCTTTCGAAAGATCAAAACGGAAACCATCTATTTTAAATTCGTTCAGCCAAAATTTCAGCACTCTGCTTATATATTTTTGAGTGGCTGTTGATTCATGATTAAAATCAAAACCCACATTATAATCATGTCGGGCATTAATATTGTAAAACGGGCTATTTATAGAAGGTCTGTTATTAGCAGCATCCCAATAAAGCAATACATAAGGCGACGTTCCAAAAGAATGATTATAAACTACATCCAAAATTACAGCAATACCTCTGCCATGACATGTATCTATCAGCGCTTTCAGGGAGCTTTTAGTGCCATAATATTTATCAACCGCACAATAATAATTGGGATTATAGCCCCAGCTATTGTTGCCTTCAAACTCATTTACAGGCATCAGTTCGATGGCATTTATTCCCATATTTTGCAAATAATCCAGTGTATCCATTACCGATTTAAAGGTATGAGCAGAAGTAAAATCGCGAACCAATAATTCATAAATTATCAGTTTTTCTTTAGCAACCACATTGTAATTCTGATTTTTCCATAAGTAAGAAGGTTGGGCCGTTTGCAATACACTGGCAATACCTTTAGCTTTAGCAGGATAAGTAAGCATATTAGGATAAGTTGACGAACTGATATAAGAATCGTTCCATGGGTCGCTAACTTTCTCGCAATAAGGATCACCAATTCTGATTTTGCCATCTACCAAATATTGAAAAATATATTCTTTACCAGCAATCAGATTATTTATTTGTAGCCAATAATTTTGTCCTGTTGGTGTTTTTTTCATCTGGAAAGCAGTGTCGGGATTCCAATTATTGAAATCACCCAAAACCATTACATTATCTTTATCTGGAGCATAAAGTGAAAGAATTACGGTTTGATTGTCGATATAATTTATACCATCATTTATCCCGCTGGGTAAAGCTTCAATCTGATTTATTTTATTAACAAAATAGTTAAACGAATCGCTAACACTATTTAATGAAGAATAAGCAAAAACTTTAATCTGATTATTTCCCTGAGAATTAATAATCAATTGATTCAACAAACTATCATTTGTAGTTGAAAAAATCTTTATACCATTATTAAACAAAGCTAATGAATCTGCATTATCAGAATAAGCTCTTATATTTAAGGTATCTCCCAATTTTGAAAACAACAAATCTCCATCAGGTTTTTCGAGCAACAAGTTCAATCCATTTCCATAAACATTCACAAAAATGTCATTTCCATCAACTGTTTTACCTTCATAATAACTGCCATTGTTTGACGCAGTTTCGCTGCGAAAAACAAAAGCCATTTTTTTTATTGTTTCGCCAATAGGAACTCCATAATAACTTCTTATCGAAGGACTAATTTTTAGTGTGTAAGTATAAGGTGCTATTTTTGTAAGCTTAGTTGCCGGAATATTTTGCCCCCAGCCAGTTTTTACATATTTCCAATCGGAAGAGGAAGTGCTGTTATTAGTTATAACACCTGTATGTGCATATATATCACCATTATAATTCATCAAACCTTTATTTCCCTCGTTACTTTTAAAGACAATACTAACAGAGTCATTATCATGAGAAAAAACAGGGATTGAACTTACTTGTGCAAATAAGACATTATATGTAAGAAGTAAAAAAATAAATGGTGTCAGATAAAATTTGCTTTTGTGCATATATATTTTTTTAATCAATATGGTATAAACAAAATATTATGTTTATATACTGCAAATGTATAAAAATATAATTTATCAAAATAATAATTTATTTTATCATAAATAATTTTTTAATTCAATTTTTTTTTATATTTGCAGAACAAAAGTAATATAAACATGTTGTTATTTCAACATTTTATTAAATTATATTTTTAACTAAACTAATAAACTTCAGGTATGAATAAAGCTTTACAAAGAATTCGGAACTTCGGGTTTTTGATTTTATTTTTCACGCTTACCTCCGGTGTTTTTGCTCAGAATATTGTAGTAGAAGGAGTTGTTGAAGATGCAAATGATGGTTCAACAATGGTAGGAGTCAGTATTTTGGTAAAAGGAACTCAAAAAGGAACAGTTACAGATATTAATGGAAGATACAAAATAGAAACCCAAATGGGCAATACCCTTTTATTTTCATTTGTAGGATATAAAACACAGGAAATAATTGCGAACAAAGCAATGATTAACATTAAGTTGAATCCATCTGTAAAAATGTTGGATGAAGTGATAACTATTGGTTACGCAACTCAAAAAAAATCGGACAAAACCGGAGCGGTAAGCAATATAAAAGCCAGCGAATTAAATGGTGGTGTTTTAACCGATCCAATTCAAGGATTACAAGGCAAATCAGCTGGAGTAATGGTGTCTAAACAAGGTGGCGACCCAAACTCTGGGTTTTCTGTAAAAATCAGAGGAGCTTCAGGCTATTTAGCTTCTACTGAACCTTTATATGTAATTGACGGTGTACCAGGTGCTGACCCAACTCTTGTTGCCCCAGATGATATTGAATCCTACAATATTTTAAAAGATGCTGCATCTTCTGCTATTTATGGTTCAAGAGGCTCAAATGGAGTAATTATAATAACTACAAAAAGAGGTAAAAGTACAAATGGCGACAAATCTGGTGAAGGAAGTTTTAATCAGGTGAATTTTAGCAGTCAGGTTTCTATTGAAAAAGTAGCAAAAAAAGTTGATTTACTTACTGCTTCAGATATGAGAGCTTTTGCTCAAAAATTAAGCCAAGCATCAGGAAAACCTGTTGATAGTGTATTTACCGATGGTGGAGCTAATACTGATTGGCAAGACCAAATATATAGAACTGGAATTTCTACTTCAAACAATCTAAGTTTCACAGGAGGTAATTCAAAAACACAATATTACACATCTTTAAGCAATTCAAATTGGACAGGTGTTATGAAAGGCACTGAAAAAGAAAGAAATATTGTTCGTGTAAATATTACACATGCAGCAATGGAAGATAAATTACATTTTAATTTGAATTTAACTGCTGCTAATGAAAATAATGACAAAGAAAATTACGGCGGATGGGGAAAAGATGATATTATTTATCAGGCTTTATCACGTAATCCTACTGATCCTGTTTACAATGCAGATGGCTCTTATAACAAAGCATCCAGAGTATTTAATTATGAAAATCCATTGGCAATAATTGACAATGTTGAAAATAAAAGACAATTAAACTCATTTAACGGCAATTTGAAAACAGATTATGTTATTAGCAAAGGACTAACAACTAGCTTGGTAGTAGGATACAAAAAAGATATTCAACAATTCAATTATTTCAGACCAAGTGGTTTGTATTCATCAGCTGATAACGGAGCGGGTGAAAAAAGAGAAGAAAACAATACTCAAAAGTTGGTTGAATTTTACACTACTTATGAAAAAACATTCAATAAAGTGCATAATGTAAACATCTTAGGAGGTTATACCTGGCAACAAAATGAATATGATGGATTCTTTTCTAAAGGTAGAGATGCTCAATCAGACCATATAGGTTCAAGTAATCTGGCAATCTTCAACGAAATCAAATGGGGTGATATTGGCTCATGGCAAGGAAAATCAAACCTGATAAGTTTCTTTGGCAGAACTCAATACAACTACAACCAAAAATATTATGTTTCAGCTTCATTAAGAAGAGATGGTTCTTCAAAATTTGGTATAAATAACAAATGGGGTATGTTTCCAACCGCTGCAATTGGCTGGAATATGGAAAAAGAAAATTTTATGTCGGGATTAACATGGCTTAACCAATTAAAATTAAGATTAAGTTATGGAGTTTCAGGGAATCAAGATATTGGAGAATATCGTAGTATTGTAGTATGGAGACCAACCGGACAATCAGTTAATGCTGAAACCGGACAAAAAGTTGTAACTTTCGGTGCAGATTGGAATTCAAATCCCGACTTAAAATGGGAAGAAACAGCAGAACTTAACTTTGGTATTGACTTTGCCATGTTCAATAATAAAATCAGCGGAACTATAGAAGTTTATAAAAAGAATACAACAGATTTACTTGGAGAATATCAAGTACCTGTACCACCTAATTTCTTCAGATTAACCTATAAAAATACTGGAGAAATGGAAAACAAAGGAATTGAATTGTTTTTACAAACTTATCCCGTTTCAAAAAAGAATTTTGTATGGAAAACCAGTATGAATATTTCTCATAACAAAACAATAATTGTAGATTTGGGTTCTGAAACCGAAACAAATTTAAGAAAAGAAGGTTATATTTCAGGCAGAGGAATGGTTGGTGAAGAATATTATTTAATTGGTTTGATTGAAGGACAGGCATTAGGTGCATTTTACCTTCCTACATTTGTAAAAATTCAGGATGGTGAATTTATATACAAATCAGAAACAGGAGGTTATACTAATGAATTAAGTAAAGCACAAAGAACAATTGTAGGAAATGCAACTCCGGATTTAGAAATAGGCTGGTCGAATTCATTTACATTGTTTAAAAACTGGAGTGTTGATTTTTCATTCAGAGCTTTAATAGGAAATGATGTTTATAATGCAACTCAAATGTTTTTTGATAATCCTCAAATTCTACCATCATTAAATGCAAATCAGGCAGCTATTGATTGGTATAATCAAGGCAGAACAGCGTCATCAACAATTGCTGATTTCTATTTGGAAAATGCTACATTTTTAAGACTTGATTATCTTTCAGTAGGATACAATTTCAAATTTAAGAAATCAAATATGATTAAAAATTTAACATTATATGCTTCTTCAAATAATTTATTTACTATAACCGGATATTCAGGTGTTGATCCAGAAACAACCATAAAAGGTTTAAGCTATGGTATTGATCAGTATAATGTTTATCCGAAAACAAGAACGATTACATTTGGAATTAAAGGAACCTTATAAATAAACACGATATGAAACTAGCTATAAGAAAATATTCACACTTAAGAGGATGTTTATATGGCGAGTTACAAATAAATAATTAAAAATATACATATGAAAAAAATAATTATATATACAATAATAATCGCAATCGGTTTCTTAGCATCATGTACTAAACTAGATGAAGAAATTTTCGATAAAATTCCAAACGATATTTATCCTGAAAATGAAAATCAGATTGCAAACCTAAGTGTTGAATGTTATGCAAGGCTTAAACCCTTTGCTGATGATGAAGGCTGGTGGTTTTTGGCACAGGAAATATCTTCTGATGAAATCTGCGGACCAACAAGAGGTGCAGACTGGTCAGATGGTGGCAAATGGGTTAATATGTACAAACATACATGGACTAATGATGACGAAGGTGTTAACAGAATGTGGGATGTGATGTGGAAAGGAATTATTTCCTGCAACATGACTTTAGATTTAATGAAATCAATTCCTCAAAATGATAACATCAGAACCAAAGTGAAAGAAGTGGAAGTTCTCAGATCATTTTATTATTATCTTTTAATCGATAATTATGGAGCTGCTCCATATTTAACTACTTCAAAAAATGTTCCTGAAAAACCTTTTAAAATAACAAGAGCTGCCATTTTAGACAGTTTAATTAATACTGTAAAAGGCAATATCCCTTATTTAAAACCAATAAATAATAAATACATGTTTACCAAATATGGTGCTTATGCATTATTGGCAAAATTATATTTAAATGCTGGAATTTATAAAGGTGTTCCTAATACGAATACAGAATGGTTGATGGCTGAAAAATATTGTGACAGTGTAATTTCAGGTCCTTATACTTTAGAATCTGATGTATTGGCAGCATTTAAAGCTACTAATGAAAATTCTACAGAAATTATTTTCAGCATTCCTTATGACGAAGATAATTTTCAAGGTTTCAGATTACATATGAGAACTTTACATTATCAGCATAACCTGAAATATAATATGCCTGTTGGTCCATGGAATGGCTTTGCTGTAACTCCATCTCATTTTGACAGTTACGAAGCTAATGACATTCGCAAAACAGCATATCATATATTTGGAATTCAAAAAGATACCAAAGGCAATGTAATACAGGATGCAGAAACTCATAAAGATTTAGATATCAATCCATATTTACCTAATCTGGTAATGGCAGCTGCTACACATACACCATTTCAAATCAGATGTACTGGTGCAAGAGTTGGAAAATACGAAATTAAAATGGGTACCAAAGAAAATTTGAGTAATGATTTACCAATATTCAGATTAACAGATTTTTATCTGATGAAAGCAGAAGCATTAATCCGTCAGGGTGGTAATGGCGATCAATGGATAAATCCTATTCGTCAAAGAGCTGGTGTAAGTGCATGGACAGGAACAACTTTAGTTCAGCTTCTTGCAGAAAGAGGTCGTGAATTATACTGCGAAGGTCATCGTCGTCAGGATTTAATCAGATTTGGCAAATTTGAAGAAGCAAGATGGGAAAAACCAGCAACGGCAAGTACCAATATTTTCCCCATTCCAAAATGGGCAACAGATGCAAATCCAAATTTATTAATCAATAAATAAAACAAACGGATTCGTTTACTAATCAATATATTATTAATTTTAATTAAAAACAAACATGAACAAACTTAGAAAAATGTTTAAAATGGCAGCAATTATGTTACTTGCTGTAGTAACAATGACTGCTTGTAGTGATGATGATCCTGTAACACCACCAACCGAAGTGATTTTGGATGGTTTGTATGTTAGCGGAGGTGCAACAGCTTATGCAACATTAAATGCAAAAGCAATGATGAAAAAAACACGTAATGAAGTTACTCAAACCGAAAGAGCTACATTATATGAACTTTACATCCCTTTAAAAGCTGGTGCAGCTGGTTTTAATATCACTAAAGTTGCCGGTTCAGTTCAAACTGTTTATGGACCAGTAACAGCTAGTTGGGCTGAAATTACTCAAGGAACAAATGATGAACCAAAAGTTCCATTCCAAAGAGGTGTTGTTGCAGCAAATTCTAACAAATTTACTGTTCCTGCTGATGGAATGTATCATGTTGTAATTGACATGGAAATCATGAAAGCTGTTGTAGCACGTGTTCAATGGGGTGTAATTGGTGCTGCTACTCCAAACGGTTGGGGTGGTTCATTACAATTAGATGAATCAGCTTTTAATCAAACTGCAATGACCTGGACAAAATCAAACGTTGAATTACGTGGTGGTGATTGGAAATTCCGTTATTCAAATGGCTGGAAAATTGAATTGGATACTGCTCTTGATTTAGGTGGTGGTAAAAAAGGTGTAAAAGTAAATACCAATTTTGGTGGTACTATCAGTGCTTTGGTTCCTGGTGGAGACAATATGGTTAACTCAGCTCCTGGTATCTATACCCTTTCTTTGGCTTATACATTAGGAACTGGTTATGTAGCTACTGTTACAAAAACTGGTGATTTACCATTAACAAACTGGACTGGCGTACAATGTGATGCAGTAGGTACAGGTGTTAGTATTGACAATGCAAGTTCTATTGTAGATCCAAGTTCATGGAACTGGGGTAGAGTTATGTTAGCTGACAATGGTGCTGTTCCTGTAAAAGTTGGTGATAAATACACCTGGACTTGGACAAACATCGTTCTGGAAGCAAATCAAGGTTTTAAATTAAGAACCAAAAACGGAGTTGCTCCTCCAACTGGTGGTGCTAATTTTGATGCAGGTTTCTCTGCTGTAAATGTTGCTGCAAGTTCTCCTAAGGTTATTGATATGAGTGGAAATTTAGCAGTAAACGCTAAAGGTACATTTACTATCAAATTAGAAATTGATGCTGCAAACAGTGATGCTAAAAAGATTATTATTACTGAATAATTCAAATTAAATTTTACAAAAGGCTATCCGCAATTTAGGATAGCCTTTTTTTTAATCAAAAAAAAACTTTTTATTTAATTATCTGAATATGTATAAAATTTTCTTCATTTATATTTTTTTATCATTAAGTTTATCATCATTTTCCCAAAATATAATCAAAAAAATTGAACCTTCAAACTGGTGGGCTGGAATGAATGATAATACTTTACAAATTATGGTGTATGGAACAAATATTGCCAGTTTAAAAGCCGTTAGTGATAATAAAGATTTTCAGATAATTAAACAACATACTACAGAAAACCCAAACTATTTATTTCTGGACATTGAAATTAGTAAAGAAGCTAAAGCAGCAAAATATGAAATAAAATTCTTAGCAAATAACAAGATTAAAACCAAACATTTATACGAATTAAAAGAGCGAAATCCAAATTCCAAATCTAGGAAAGGTTTTGATAATTCTGATGCCATTTATCTTTTAATGCCCGACAGATTTGCAAATGGAAATATCCTAAATGACCAAATTAAAGGAATGTCAGATTCTTTAAACAGAAACGATAAAGATGCTCGCCATGGTGGAGATATTCAGGGTATAATCTATCATCTTGATTATATAAAAAAAATGGGTATGACTGCCATTTGGATATGCCCGGTTCTTGAAAACAATATGCCAAAATATTCTTATCATGGTTATGCTACTACCGATTTTTACAAAGTTGATCCACGTTATGGTAGCAATGAAGAATACAAAAATCTGATAGAGCTAAGCCACAATAAAGGAATGAAAGTAATTATGGATATGATATTTAATCATTGTGGATTAAATCATTGGTGGATTAAAGATTTACCATCAAAAGATTGGATACATCAATTTGAAAAATTCACCAGAACAAATTATCGTAGCGAAACAATTATGGATCCTTATGCATCTAATATAGATAAAAAACTATTTTCAGATGCTTGGTTCGATACTTCTATGCCCGATTTAAATCAGAAAAACCCGTTTTTAGCCAACTATTTGATACAAAATAGTATTTGGTGGATAGAATATTCAGGAATTGATGGTATAAGAATGGATACTTATCCTTACTCTGATCAGAATTTTATGAAAAATTGGATGCACAGAATAAACACAGAATACCCTGAATTTAATGTTGTTGGTGAAACATGGCTTCAAAAAGAATCGCATACTGCTTGGTTTCAAACAGATGCTTTTCCTAACAAAAAAGATAATACTAACTTGAAATATGTAACCGATTTCCCATTACAATCTGCTATGATTAATGCTTTTAACGAAAATGAAGGTTGGAGCGAAGGATTGGCACGTTTGTATTATGTACTTGCTCAGGATTTTTTATATGCTGATGCATCCAAAACCATTACATTTGCAGATAATCATGATCTTTCGAGATATTTTTCATCTATTAATCAGGATTTGGATGAATGGAAAATGGCAATGGGCTTTATGCTTACAACCAGAGGAATTCCAATGATATTTTATGGTACTGAAATATTGATGACTGGCACCAAAGATCAGGGTGATGGTTTTATCAGAAAAGATTTTCCAGGCGGTTGGAAAGGTGATTTAACTGACGCATTCAATAAAGAAGGAAGAACAGATATACAGAATCAAGCTTTTGATTATTTGCAGAAACTATTGATATACCGTCAAAATCATAAAGCTTTGCATAATGGAAAATTAACACATTATTTCCCGACTGATGGCACTTATGTTTATTTCAGGACTTATGAAAATGAAAATTTGATGATTATCATGAACAATAATAATCAGGATATTAATCTTGATTTGGCAAGATATCAGGAGTCAATAAAAAACTCAAAATCGGGGATTGATATTATCAGCAATAAAGTTATTTCAATTGATAAATCTTTAATTATCAGTAAAAAATCAATATTAATACTCGAATTAAAATAATATTTTTAAATATGAACAAATTAAAATTCAGTTTTTTAGTATTTTTATTTCTATATTGTTTTTCAGCTTTTTCACAAGATAGAGCAATTTTTAGCAATGAGCAAACAGGTAAACAAATCGGGAGTATCTGGCTCGATTATGGTATTACAACAATTTTCTTGTCCGATTTCGTAAATGATTGTTCTAAGATTGATTCAGTAACAGCAGATAATCGCAAATGGAATTTAGCAGCAGATAAAAAAACATTTGAGTTTACTCCTTCAAAATCAAGCAAAAACATAATTGAGCTTAAAATATGGAACAGATTGAGAACTACTTCTGTAATTTTGAAGAAATCTCCCAAGGTAGCCTTCAATTATATGTTTGAAGACCGCAGTGGAAAAGTTGGAAAAGTTGAAATGTCGGGAGAATTTAATGGTTGGACTCCATCCAAAACCAGTTTAAACAAAAGCAATGGCTTATGGCAGACACAACTTATACTTAGCCCCGGTGAATATCAATACCAATTGGTAGTTGATGGGAATTATATGCTCGACCCTGCCAACACAAAAAAAGTAAGCAACAATATGGGTGGATATAATTCGCTAATTACAGTTGGAAATGAAACAAAAAATGAAGTGCCACAGTTAATTACAAAATCATTCACAGATAAACAGATAAAAATTGATATTAAAAACCAAATTGACGAAATCATTATCCTTTGGCAAAATGTCAGATTAAAAAGTAGTGACTATAAAGTTGAAAAAGGTGTATTGACAATCAATATTCCTGAATTTTCAAACACTAAAAACAAATCATATTTATACATATTGGCATCAAATAAATCAGGTATTTCCAATGATTTGATAATTCCACTCCAACGTAATAATGTAATTTCTGAATCTAATCAACTGGATCGCACTGATGACTTTAGTAAAATTATTTACAATGTTTTTATTGATCGTTTTTATAATGGCGACAAAGCCAATGATAGACCTGTGAAAGATAGTTTAATATTACCAAGAGCGAATTATCATGGTGGGGATGTGTCTGGAGTTGAAAAGAAAATTAATGAAATGTATTTTAATGATTTAGGTATAAATACATTATGGCTTTCGCCTCTTGTTAAAAATCCGGAAACTGCTTTTGGCGAATGGAAGAAACCTTATTCTAAGTTTTCTGCATATCATGGTTATTGGCCTATTTCTTTTACCGAAATGGATAATCGATTAGGAAACAGTGCTGAGTTTAAATCAATGGTAGAAAGTGGACACTCAAAAAATCTGAATACATTGCTTGATTTTGTAGCTCATCATGTTCATGAACAACATCCGGTTTATAAACAGCATCCCGATTGGACTACAAGTCTTTATTTGCCAGATGGTTCCTTAAATACCGAAAGATGGGACGAATACAGATTAACTACTTGGTTTGATGTTTTTCTTCCTACACTTGATTTGGCAAAACCACAAGTTGCTGAAATGTTGGCTGATTCAGCACTATGGTGGTTAAAAGAATATAAACTTGATGGTTTCAGACACGATGCCACCAAACATGTACCTTTAAACTTTTGGAGAACCTTGACAGAAAAAATCAAGACTGAAGTTGAATTAGAAGAAAACCGCCCGATTTATCAGGTTGGCGAAACTTACGGAAGTGTTGAACTGATTGGTAGTTATTTGGGAAACGGTATGCTCGACGGGCAGTTTGATTTTAATGTGTATGATGCAGCTTTGGGCGCATTTGCACGTGGTGATGATTTTAAAATGTTGAAATATCGATTGAAAGAAAGTCTGAATAATTACGGGTATCACAATAAGATGTGTTATATTACAGGTAATCAGGATAGAGGACGCTTTATTTCTTATGCCGGTGGTTCGTTAAAATTTGAAGAAAATGCCAAAGAAGCAGGCTGGACAAGAGAAATTGGTGTTGGAGATCCAATTGCTTATAAAAAACTGCAGATGCTGATGGCTTTTAATATGACAATACCTGGAATACCTGTAATTTACTATGGCGATGAATTTGGAATGCCAGGCGGCAATGATCCCGATTCGAGGAGGATGATGCGATTTGGAAAAGAACTTAATAATGAGGAATATAGCACTTTGCAAATGACCAAACGCTTAACAAATTTGCGTAAAAACAATATGGCTTTTCTTTATGGAAATTTCATCTGGCTCGAAAACTCATCAGATGTAATGGTTTATATAAGAAAGTATTTCAACAAGACTGCAATTGTACTTTTTAACAATACAACTACTCCTCAAACATACAAAATTGAGAAAAGTGATATGATAAATCCAAAAGTTTTCAGACCTAATTTCGGGAATTCTCTTAATTTTGCAGGTGATAATGCTGAGGTTGAGTTAAAACCTATGTCGTTTGAAGTATTAACAAGTGAACTTTAATAATAATAAATTATGAGGAAATTTTTAGTTTTAATAGTTATTGGTGTTGCATTAATTGGTATAAATCAAGCAAATGCACAAAAAAAAACAAATTCTAAACCAGAGAATACCATGAAAGTAATTCATCCTGAATGGAGTAAAAATTCAAATATTTACGAAGTAAACATCAGACAATTTACCAAAGAAGGTAGTTTTAAAGCATTTGAAGAACATATAGACCGTTTGCATAAAATGGGCGTTGATATTCTTTGGCTTATGCCCATTAATCCGATTGGTGAAAAGAACAGAAAAGGAAGCTTGGGTTCATATTATTCTATAAGCGATTATACTGCAGTAAATCCTGAATTTGGAAGTATTGAAGATTTTAAATCGCTTGTTAAAAAAGCTCATTCTTTAGGAATGAAAGTAATTATTGATTGGGTTGCAAATCATTCGGCATGGGATAACCATTGGGCAAATGAACATCGCGATTGGTACAAACTTGATAGTTTGGGCAATTTTATTTCTCCATTCGATTGGACTGATGTGATTTCGCTTAATTACAAAAACAAAGAACTCCGCAATGCGATGATAGAAGCCATGAAATTTTGGGTAATCAACTGCAATATTGATGGTTTTAGATGCGATGTGGCCGAAATGGTTCCTGTTGATTTTTGGAATGAAGCCCGGATTGAATTAGATAAGATAAAAAAAGTTTTTATGCTTGCCGAAGCTGAAGTTCCTGCTCACCATAAAAAAGCTTTTGATATGTCGTATGCATGGGAATTGCACCACATTATGAATAAAATAGCTCAAGGTAAACAGGGTGCTCACGATTTGGATAAGTATTTATTAAAACAAGATACCTTATTTAAACCAGATGATTATCGTATGATATTTATTGATAATCATGACGAAAACTCATGGAACGGAACTGTTGAAAAAAGAATGGGTGAAGCTGCTCAGACTTTTGCCGTTTTATCAACCACATTACCGGGTATGATATTGCTTTACAATGGTCAGGAATCGGGTTTGAATAAAAGTTTGGCTTTCTTCGAAAAAGATGAAATAGAATGGGGCGATTATCCTCAACAAGATTTTTATAAAAAACTACTTCAATTAAAAACCGACAATAAAGCCCTATGGAATGGCAACTATGGCGGAAAATACAAACGATTACTTAGCGACAAAACCAATTTGATTTTTGCTTTTAGCCGTACTAAAGAAGAAAGTAAAGTAATTTTTATTGCCAATTTGAGCGGTCAACCACTGGAAACTACTGTTGATTTTAAAGGTAATGAAGGTGATTACTCCGATTGGTTTGCTGCAACAAAGCAGGGTTTGAAAGGTAAAATTACTTTTAAACTAAAACCATGGGAATACAAAGTTTTTGTAAAATAATGAATTCATAAATCATTATATAAATATAAGAAAAGCCGATAGATT
>CAZWRD010000064.1:0-16282 GCA_964636105.1 uncultured Bacteroides sp. | reverse complement strand
GTAAGATTGGTTCCGCTGCCTGCTATGGTTAATGAAGATTGATTACTATTATCCATAATAATATTTCGCTCAACAACCAATGAACCTGAAGTTAGATTTATTGTCTGTCCTCCAATTAAATTATTTGCAAAAACAATAGCACCTCCTTCTTTAACATTCTCTAATGCATTACGTAAAGATCGATAGCCTGAATTGTAATTATTGTAAACATAAACAGTACCTGCACGATTAATTGTTAATGTACCAGTATTGAATGTAATGTTATAATTAGAAGAAATAAGACCACTAGGTGTAATTGTATAAGTTCCGAAATCAGTAGCAGAAGTAGCATTACTACTAAATGTCAATGTACCACCCAAAACTGACTCATTTTCTGAACCTGCAAACAAACTATAACTTACTGTAAAAGGATTAAAAACTAACCCATCATAATCTTTAGTTTGATTGTTGGCTGTAATAGTTAATGGTTTTTTTGTAATATTTCCAGTAAGGTTTGGTTGTGTTAAAGTATAATTACCAATATCACTACCGTTAATAGTCATTGCAGTTGTTACAGCTTTTCCATTACCAGCATTAGCATTATTAAATAAACCACTTGTGGTGTTTCCAAGAACTACATCATCATTCCCAACTTTCCCAGCAAGTGTTGCTCCTGTTATAACTGCAATATTATTTGCATCATAAACTTTGGTGGTAACTGTTGCAAGAGTTACAGAAAGTTCTTTTTCAATTATATTTCCAGTTAGTACAGGCTGAGTTAAAGTATAGTTTAATGCTTTAGTTCCTGAAAGAGTCATTGGATTTGTGTTAACAGTAATATCATTTCCAACCGTAGCTTGAGTATATGTACCAGTAGTATGGTTTCCTAAAACTACATCGTCATTTCCAACTACTCCAGATAAAGTTGCACCTGTAATTATAGCTTGATTATTTCCATCATAAACTTTTGAAGTAACTACTGCATTAATAACATTTACGTGAATTGTAGTAATATTACCAGTAAGTATAGGTTGAGTAATTAAATAATTATCTGCATCGTTACCACTAAGACTCATTGCTGTTGAAACAGAAATATCATTCCCATAAGTAATTTGAGCAAAAGTGCCAGAAGTTGCATTGGTAAGGTTAACCACATCAGGGCTAATAACTCCTGATAATGTAGCATTTGTAATTACTGCATTTGCATTACCATCATAAGGTTTTGGAGTTACAATTGCATCAATAACAGTTACTTCCTTTTGAGTGATATTACCAGTAAGACTTGGTTGGGTTAAAGTATAATTTCCAATATCACTACCCGAAATAGACATGGAAGTTGCAACTGCTTTACCTGTTCCAGCATTAGCATTATTAAATGTACCAGCAGTATAGTTTTCCAGAACCACATCTTCACTTCCAACAACTCCAGATAGTTGAGCTCCACTTATACTTGCATTTGCATCCCTATTATAAACTTTTGTAGCTACTATTGCATTAATAACAGTTAACGCTTTAGGAGTAATATCTCCTTTTAAACCTGTTGGTTGAGTTAAGGTGTAATTATCCGCATCTGCTCCAGAAATTGTCATAGGAGCTGTAGAAACTGGGATATCTGTACCAATTGCAGTTTGTGTATAAGTACCTACTGCATAATTTCCCAAAATAACATCATCAGAATTAATTACACCAACCAAAGTTGCACCACTCAGCGTAGCGATGTTATTACCATCGTAAGCTTTTGGAGTAACAGAAGTTCCTGTTACCGTTAAAGTTATTGTATTAATATTTCCTGTAAGACTTGGTTGAGTTAAAGTGTAATTTTCAATATCAGTTCCTGAGATACTCATTGATGTTGAAACTGAGATACCAAGTCCAGCTGTTGCTTGAGCAAAAATACCAGAATTATAATTTTCTAAAGTAACATCATCTCCAGATTCAACACCATCTAATTGAGCCCCAGTAATAGTAGCATTGTTATTTCCATCATAAGTTTTTGTAGATACTACTGCATCAGTTACTGTAATTACTTTTTTATTAACAGTAACATTAAATTCAGCAGAATATGCTTCAGAGCATATACCACTAACTACTTTTGCCCTATAATGCCAAACTCCAGCATCAGATGGTGTTTCTGAAAATGTACTATTGGTATTTGTAATATCCTGCCAACTTCCGTTGTTTAGCTTTTTCTCCCACTTTTGGATACTTCCTGTGTTTCCAGATAGAGTAAGTGTACCCGTAGAAGAACCATAAGTAATACTTGCTAATCCATTTATACTTCCTCCTAATATTGAAGTAGGATTTACTAATATATCTACAACATTAGAATTAACAGAAGAACAAACACCACTTGTGACTATTGCCCTGTAATGATAAGTTCCCGCATTTAAAGCCAATGTTGTATAATCAGCCGAATTAGCACCAATTATATCAGCCCATGCAGTTGAACCATCTTCAGATTCTTGCCATTGTATTAAGCCTGTATTGCCTGTTAAAGATATAGTTGTCGTACTTCCAGAACAAATAGTTGGAGTTAAAGTAGAAGCAGTTCCAGAAACAGAAATAACATCAACCTGAACTTCAATAATATTACTGCTATTTGAAGAACAAACCCCATTGGTAAGAACAGCTTTATAGAAATTTGCAGAACTTAAATTCTGTGTAATATAAGTTGCTGAAGTTGCATTTGTAATGTTTGACCATCCAGAAGTACCATTAGCAGACTCTTGCCATTGAATATTACCAGTATATCCTGATAAACTTAAACTTGTATTTGTTCCATTGCAAATTGTACTTGCTAATGCAACAACAGATCCTCCTGCAGATTCTGCATCAACATTAATTGTAACTAAATTACTGTAGTCAGCATCACAAACACCACTTGTTAGTTTAGCTCTATAATAATAAGTTCCTGTCGCTAAATTTGCTGAAATATATGAAGTATTTGTTTCACCCAAAATATCTGTCCAATTTGTTGAGCCATCATCTGATTGCTGCCATTGAATACCACCAGTACTATTGGATAAGTTAATAGTTGCCGATGTACCTGAACAAATAGTAGATGCTACTGCTGTAGCAGTTCCTCCAACAGATAAAGCATTAACTGTAATTTCAACTGGGTTTGATTCCTCAGTTAAACAAACTCCGCTTTTTACAACAGCTTTATAAAACTTATTCGCATTTAATGTAGGCGTTGTATAGCTATCTGAATTGGCACTTGTAATGTTTGACCATCCAGATGTACCATTGGCAGACTCTTGCCATTGAATAGTTCCAATACTTCCTGTTAAATTTAATTTAGCAGTGGTTCCATAACAAATAATTGCATTATCAGCAAAAGCAGAACCAGCAACTGTTGTTGGATCAACCTGAATTGTAACAACATTACTAGTCACATAACTACATACTCCACTTGTTATTAGCGCTCTAAAATAATATGTTCCTGTAACTAAATTAACTGAAGTATAAGAAGTATTTGTTTCGCCCGAAATATCTGTCCAATTTGTTGAGCCATCTTCTGATTGCTGCCATTGAATACTACCTGTATTACCTGATAAGCTTATAGTTGCAGATGTCCCATTACAAATTGTAGAAGATAAAGCTGAAGCTGTTCCTGCAACAGAAGTTGGATAAACTGAAATTCCAGCTAATGTAGCTGTACCTCCTAATGTTGTAACACTAACATCCCCAGTTGAACCAGAGGCTGCAACAGCAGTAATTTGTGTAGGACTAACTACAGTATAAGATGTTACAGGAGTATTTCCAAAACTAACCGCATTAGCTCCATTTAAATAAGTTCCGTTTATAGTAACAGTAGAACCCTGACATACAGAAGTTGGTGTAAAATCGCTAATAGTAGGTGTTGCATAATTAATCTCTAAATCACGATTTACATTTGATGCTGCATTATAATAAGTATTTCCGGATTGAGATGCAGTAATTGTTGTTGTTCCAACTCCAACTATGGTAACAGTTTTCCCACTAATAGTAGCTACATTGGTATTACTACTTGAATAACTAATTAGTAGATTAGATGATGAACCTGCATCCAGATCAAATGCCGGGTCACCCAAATACATTGATGCTAAAGGTGCAAATGTAATGGTTTGATTATCTTTATTTACATCAAATGTTTGTGATGTATTTGCTGAATTATAATTGTCATCACCAGCCTGAGTAGCATTAAATGTAATACTACCGCTAACACCTGAACTTACTAATTGATCACTCCCATTAATTGTAGCTACACTGCCCAATCCAAGTGATAATGCGACAGTTAAACCAGATGTAGAAGTAGCTGTTAACTGAATAGGGTTTGCAACAAAATCAGCAAGTAAAACATCACTCAATGTTGTTAATGTAATTGATTGATTGGCTTTTGCAACAGTTAGCAATGCATCTTGACTAGTTTCCAAATAATTATCATCCATTGCCTGAGTTGCAGTAATGGTTGATGTACCTGCTCCAACTATTGTAACGGTATTGCCTGCAATTGTTGCAACATTTGTGTTTGAACTACTATAACTAAAAGCGCCAGTACTTACAGAAGATGCATTTAATGCAAAGTCAGCATCCCCATAGATTTTGTTAATAGCAGCAAATGTAATAGTAGGCGTAGCTTTGTTGATAGTTAATGTTTGAGAAACATCTGGCGCTGGATTCCAATCTGTATCTCCTGCTTGAGATGCATTTATAACAATAATTCCAGCACCACTTATATTAAGAGTTGTGCCTCCTGTAATTGTTCCAGGGCCACTTATAATTGCATATACTATTGGCAATAAAGAATTTGTAGTAGCAGTCCCTGCAAGATCTATACTCATTGTAGGAGAATAAGTTTGTGCAGCTAAAGCTGGAAAACTAATAATTTGATTTCCCTTTTCAACATCAAAGCTTTGAGAAATTTGGGCAGAATTATAATTGTCGTCTCCTGCTTGATTTGCAATAATTTCTATTGTTCCTGTAGAACTTACACCAGTTAATGAGTAATTTCCTACAATTCCATTTAAAGTTGAAGCAGCTGTATTACCTGACCCTAATGATATTGTTACAGGTAGCAAAGATGAAGAAGATGCGCCTATTGAAACTGAAGTACTAAAAAAAGTATGAAGAGGTGCAGTGGTTGGAATAGTTAATGTAAGCACTTGATTTGCTTTAGCTACTGTAAGTGTAGCCGTTTTACTTGCACTTGCATAAGGAGCATAAGCTGCTTGTGAACATGTAATGGTTGATGTACCAGCACCAACAATGGTAACGGTATTTCCTAGTATTGTTGCTACATTTGTATTACTACTCGAATAACTAAAAGTTCCGTTACTACCCGAAGTTGGATTAACTAAAGTAAATGCAGGATCTCCAAATGTTTTGTTAATATCCGCAAAAGATCCAAGTTCAAAGGTTGTAAAACTAATTTCATTTCCATATGCAGTATTTCCCAATGCATTGGTCGCATAAGCTCTTGCATAATAAGTAGTGTTTGCAGTTAAGCCAGTAATAGATGATGAATAAACTCCAGTACCAGTTCCATCATTGGTTTTATCATCAGCAATCGAAGGATTTTGATTAATACTCCAACAAACACCCTTCTCTGTAATGCTCGACCCTCCATCATTTGTAATATTACCCCCAGTAGAGGCTGTAACATCTGCAACAGAAGATACAGCAGTTGTTGTAATTAAAGGTAAATTTGAAACATTTAATGTTACTGCAGATCTGTTAATACTTGGACAAGCTCCAGAACCAGTAATAACAGATTCAGTTTGTGTTAAAAAGGCTGTTGCAATATTCTGAGCAGATGTATTGTCAATATAACCACCTGAACTTCCAGCATATAATAAATAGTACATACGTGTTGATGCAGATATGCCATTCAAACTATGAGTACTTACATTTGTATTTCCTATTGCAGTTTGGCTTGCAGATGGATTGGCAGGGATAATAAATAATTCATTAATAGATGGATCTGAAGCGTTATATACACGGCTAACAAAACAGTTAAAAGTCTTAGAACCAACACTTACGTTAAAACTTCCCGCATCTGTATTTCCACCACCATCTGAACCATAATTACCTTGAACATTAAAACTACTTACATTATTCATATCAGCAGCCATTACAAACAAATTATTTACTTTTCGTGTAAAATACTTGCCCCCTGTTCCAAATATTGAAGAAGCATTAATTATGGAATTATCAGAATAACTAAAATTAGAAGATAAATTGGTATTTAAATAATTACCACCATCATACATATCGCTACCACCATCATCTATATAATTTGAATTAATTCCATCTGAAAAACTATATGGACTTGGTATCTGACTGGTAATATTTGAGTAATTTGAATTTAAATTCGTTAAAATATTTTCTAATGTATTATCGGCAGCATTAATTGGTGAAGCTTCGGCATAATATGTAGTTGTAACAGTTGGAGATACATTATAATTAACGCCACTTCCAATTGTAGTAATTAAACTACCACCACTAGCTGCATTATACCATTTTATGTGATTACCAGTTGTAGTAGTTGCATTTAAATCGGAACTACTACCCGATTGAATACTTGATGGAGTAGCTGTTACATTTGTAGGGACAGCAATACCAGCATTAATGGAAATAGTAATTACATTGCTACTTAGTGTTGTAATTCCAGAAATTGCATTACGTCTGAAATATGTTAATGCAGTTAAATTGCCCGGTTGATAAGTAGTCGCAGTTTGTCCAATTATATCATCAAATGTATTATTATCCGAACTACTTTGCCATTGATATACTACAGAAGGCATAGCAACAGCTGCGGAAACTGAAGTTAACAAATTAGGTGTTGTACCTGAACAAATGGTTTGATCACTACCTATACTTCCAGGAGCATAAGTTGTAAAACTTTGTTGATTTCCATAAGAAGTTCCAATACTATTTGTAGCATATGCTCTTACATAATACAAAGTTCCTGGAGTTAATCCTGTTATACTTGAAGTAAAACTACCAGTTCCAGCAGTTAATTCTGTTGTTTTTGTATTTGATATTGTAGGATTTTGTGAAGTACTCCAACAAACGCCTCTTTCTGTAACTGTCGAACCTCCATCATCTGTTATATTTCCACCACTAATTGATGAATTATTGTTTATATCAGTTATGGATGAAGTTGTTAAAGTTGGTTTATTTATTACACTTGCTGTAACAGCTGTTCTTGTTATACTTGGACATCCTGTATTATTTGAAGTAAATGTAGCATCTGCATAACCCGCTGTTTCATCACCACTTTTAAATTGAGATGTACTTTCATGATGAAAATACCAACGATTATACCAAGGAGCATAAGTAATACAAGCCATATCGGACAAATTTGAAAAGCTCGAATGAGTTGTAATTGTGCCTGTACTTAAATTCAATCGCTTAATATCGCTACCGTTTGTGTATAAAACATTATAAACACCATTATTAAGCTCTGCTATCCCCCATGTTGCCCAGCTTTCAGATCCTGTTTTTGAAATACTCCATGTACCCATATTAGTTACCGTTCCAGAAGGAATATCAACTTTATAGAAAACATTTCCGCTTTGTAAAATTACAAAGCCAGCACCTGCATATATTGCATCTCCATTATTCATACTAACTGCTGAAGAAAGCGTAATAGTAGTTGAGCCTAATGAAAGATTTGAATTTAGTGTTTTTAATGCTGTAACATTAAAAGGACTGGTATTACTACTACGTATAGGAACAGATGACCCATTCCATAAAGTATAAAGAGTACCCGAACCACTTAAATTACTAAACAGTCCATCATTTTGAGTTAATGAAACAGGATTTGTTAACCCCGGCATATCAAATCTGACTGTATTATTATCACCAGTGTAATAATAGTTAGATTGTGTAACAGCTATACCTCCACGATCATCACCTGAATATCCATAATGCTCAATTGCATAAGAATTTGCAGACGAAAAAGTATTAACATAATTCGATTGAATCATATCTGCTTCAGCATAATATGTAGTTGTAACTGTAGGTGAAACAGAAAAATTAGCAGCATTTAATGAACTACCAATTGATGTTCCGCCTGAAGCTTGAGTGTACCATTTAATATTATTACCTGTTGATGTTGCATTTAAGTTTAAACTTCCACCTGTTTCAACGCTGGTAGGACTTGCAGTAACAGAAGTTGGTGCAGCAATGCTTGCATTTACAGTTACAGATGCTGTTACTGTTTTTGTACAACCAGATCCATTAGTAACTGCATAAGAAATTGTAGTATTACCTGCTGTTTGCCCAGAAACAACACCAGAAGAGTTAATTGTAGCAATTGCATCATCACTACTATTCCAGCTTCCACCTGTTGTAGAACAACTTAATGTGGTTGTATTTAATGGACAAACTGAAGTTGTACCTGTGATGGCAGCAACAGTAGGTACTGCATTCACAGTTACAGATGAAGTAACTGTAGTTGCACAATTACTACTATTAGTAACAGTATAACTAATTGTTGCACTGCCTGATGATACGCCTGAAACTACTCCAGAAGTATTAACAGTGGCTATACCCGTTGCATTACTACTCCATATACCTCCCAAAACAGTATTGCTTAAATTAGTTGTTGACAAAGCACATACAGTGGTAGTACCTGTTATAGCAGGCACTTCAGGATATGGACTAACAGTTATTGTTTTTACGGATGTTGAAGCTGATGAACAAACTCCACTTGTAACAATTGCTTGGTAATAAGTTGTTGTTGTTAAATTAGTTGCTGTATATGAAGATGAAGTTGCACCACCAATATTATTAAAATTTATGTTATCAGTTGATGATTGCCATTGTATTGTACCGGTATTTCCACTTAATGTTAAAGTTGTACTATTAGTACCAGTACATACAGTATTGTTTCCTCCAGTTATTGTACCAGCCACCGAAACAGGATTAACCGTAATTGTTGCTTTAGAACTATTGCTAATTGCACATAAGCCACTAGTTACTACTGCACGATAATAAGTAGTTGCAGTTAAGTCTGTAGGTGTATAATCTGATGAAATTGCACCACTAATATTGGCAAATGTAACATTATTTAAAGATGACTGCCATTGGAATGAAGTTCCGGTATAACCACTTAATGATAAGTTGGTACTATTATTTCCTGAACATACGGTAGTTCCTCCTAAAACACTTCCGCCAACTGATAATGGGTTTACCGTTATTGTAGCTGTAGTACTATATGCACCAGTACAACTGCCACTTGTTACTAATGCACGATAATAAGTTGTTGCTGTTAAGTTAGTTGCTGTGTAGGTTGTAGATGTGCCACTAACATTAGTAAAATCAATATTATTTGTAGAAGATTGCCATTGAATACTTCCTGTATGTCCACTTAAAGTTAAAGTTGAACTATTTGTACCTGTACAAACGGTTGTGCTTCCAGCTATAGTGCCGCCAACTGAAACAGGATAAAGACTTCCGCTTACTGCCACCGATTGAGTTGTTGCTCCAGTTGATGTAAGTGTAATATTCCCCGATGGGGTTCCTGTTGCTGTACTTGCCATACGCACATAAATAGATGTACTTGCTATATTTCCTCCACTTTGAACTATGTTGATACTATTAGCAAAACCCGAGGAAGAAGAAGTAGAAACTTCAAAACCACTAGGAGCTGTAATTGTAATATTTGCTGTTAAATTTATACCTGTGATTGCAAAATTCTGTACAGAAGAAGCTACAGCTGTGCAACTTGTAAATGAATTCATCGTCCCTGATGTTGCTATAGTTGGCGTTATTCCATAAAAAATAATGGTTACCAATCCGTTACCAGTTCTTACGCCTGCAATATTGTTTTGAACACTACCTGCATTGTATGAACCGCCACCGCCGCCATAAGTAGAATAACTACTCCAATTAGCAGCTGTTCCGCCACCTGAATATCCACCGCCTGCACCAGGGCCGCTAAGCTGGCCGCCGCCGCCGCCGCCAAAACCACCATAATTATTTGTTCCGTAACAATTATTACCAGTTCCACCAGCTCCTCCATTTAAGAAACTCTTTCCTCCATAAGCCAATGCACAATGTGTTCCTCCATTTGCTCCGTCAGTGCTATAGCCACCACCTGCTCCACCTTGATATGAACCAGCTGTACTGCCACCATTACCATTAGAACCACCTGTTCCTGTTGATGAACATCCAATTGTTACTCCTGTAGTGGTTATTTGACCATCACCTTCTGTTGAAGTTCTTGTACAACTTGTTCCATATACGGATGAAGGTGCACCACCGCCACCACCTGCTATTATCATCGGAGTATTACCTATTTGTTTTACAACGAAGGTTCCTCCTCCTCCTCCATTTTCATTTCCATGTGGATCATTACTGCTTGATCCTGTTGCTCCTTTTTGCCCTACTAAAATTCTTAATACTTCACCTGGGGTTACAGAAAAATCACCCTTCATACGTGCACCTTTTCCTCCAGCATAACTATTAGTGCCGCCACCGCCACCTTGAGCTCCGTAAGCATCTATGTTTATGGTTGTAACTCCTGTAGGTATTGTATAGTTTACAATGCTTCCACTGTAATCAAATGTAATTGAACTTGAAGTTGTTAACAATTTTGGATTGTTTGTAGCAGCATTTGTTTGATATGCTAAACTACTTTCAACACCATTGTATTCACAAACCATAATCATATAATCTGTTACTGGTAATAAATTTGTTACAGTTACATTTGTTCCTGTACCATTGTATATACAATACCAGCTACTACTTCCAATTTGTGTTCCTGAGCTAAAATTTGAATTAGCTGTGTATATCGTATTATTTACAGGTAAAGCACTTCCACTATTAGCGGCTTTCATAAAAACGGCTCTTTTACTGCCATTTCCATTAGTCCAACTAATAGATGTTTGTGATATTGTTGTTCCCGTAAAGTTAATGCCAGATGCTTGGGTAACTGGCGTATAATATACAGTGCCACTTGCCAATACATTTTGGGATGTAGCATCTATTGAAGAAAGAACGATATTCCCAGATGGATTTCCACTTGCAGTACTTTTCATGCGAACATATATTGTAGTACTGCTAACATTTCCGCCAATTTGTGTTAATGTTAAATTGGTAGTATAACCCGATCCTGATGAAGTAGAAATTTCAAATCCGGTAGGAGAAGTAATATTTATATCATTAGTTAATAAAACACCAGAAACGTTAAAACTTTGAGCTATTGACGCAATTCCATCACTTGCAGTAAAAGGATTTAACAAACCTCCAGTTGCAATTGTGGGAGAAATATGACATGTAATTGTAACCAATCCATTTCCTTCTCTAATACCTGAAACATTTGTAGGACAAATTCCCTGATTTATAGAACCGCCACCGCCGCCATAAGTAGAATAACTACTCCAATTAGCAGCTGTTCCGCCACCTGAATATCCACCGCCTGCACCAGGGCCGCTAAGCTGGCCGCCGCCGCCGCCGCCAAAACCACCATAATTATTTGTTCCGTAACAATTATTACCAGTTCCACCAGCTCCTCCATTTAAGAAACTCTTTCCTCCATAAGCCAATGCACAATGTGTTCCTCCATTTGCTCCGTCAGTGCTATAGCCACCACCTGCTCCACCTTGATATGAACCAGCTGTACTGCCACCATTACCATTAGAACCACCTGTTCCTGTTGATGAACATCCAATTGTTACTCCTGTAGTGGTTATTTGACCATCACCTTCTGTTGAAGTTCTTGTACAACTTGTTCCATATACGGATGAAGGTGCACCACCGCCACCACCTGCTATTATCATCGGAGTATTACCTATTTGTTTTACAACGAAGGTTCCTCCTCCTCCTCCATTTTCATTTCCATGTGGATCATTACTGCTTGATCCCGTTCCTCCTTTTTGCCCAACTAAAATTCTTAATACTTCACCTGGGGTAACTTGAAAAACTCCTTTTGTACGAGCGCCTTTACCTCCAACTAAACTATTTGTTCCACCACCGCCACCTTGTGCTCCAAAAGCATCTATTGAAATGGTGTAAACATTAGCTGGAACAGTCCAATTTACTATTGAACCTGAATAATTTAATGTTGTTGTTATGGATGTATTAAAAGTTTTTGGGTTATTTGTTTCTGTTGTAGTAAGATATACCAAGCTTGGATTGACTCCATTATATTCGCATACCATTACACTATATAAGTTAGCTGTATTAAGATTGCTAACTGCAACTGTATTTCCTGAACCATTATATATGCAATACCATCCTGTTGAACCAATTTGAGCTCCTGAACCAAAACTTGTATTTGCTGTATAAGCAGTTGCATTTACAGGTGATGCACTACCTGTATTGCTTGCTTTCATAAAGACTGCACGATTACTTCCATTTCCAATTGACCAGCTAATACTTGCAGAAGTTTCTGTTATATTGCTAATAAGAATATTATTCGATTGAGTAGTAGGTATTGAATAAACAGTTCCACTTACTGAAACATTTACGGTAGTTGCATCTGTTGATTCAAGGGTAATGTTTCCTGAAGGAGTTCCTGTTGCTGTGCTTGCCATACGTACATAAATTGTTGTATTTGGAACACTTCCTCCACTTTGCACAACATTGATACTATTAGCAAAACCAGAGGAAGAAGAGGTAGAAACCTCAAAACCAGCAGGAGCTGTAATCGTAATATTAGCAGTAAGGTTAAATCCTGAAATTATAAAATTCTGCGTAGCAGAAACTACAGAAGTGATGGTTGTAAATGGATTTAAAGTTCCAGTTGCTGTGATGGTTTGAGTTGTTCCATAAAAAGTTATGGTTACCAATCCGTTACCGGTTCTTACACCTGCAATATTGTTTTGAACACTACCTGCATTATAAGAACCACCGCCGCCACCGGCATTACAACTTCCGCCGCCTGCACCACCGGAATAACCGCCGCCGCCGCCGCCGCCGATGCAACAACTGTGGGTTCCACCACCACCGCCAAAGCCACCATTCCCTTCATAACCAGAATAACCAGCTCCTCCAGCTCCTCCATTCAAAAAGCTACTTCCACCTTTTGTGGCACCTCCACTCCATGCTGAGTTTGCTCCGTTTCCGATGAATCCAGCTCCACTTCCTGAGTGTCCTCCTGTTCCGCCATAACCATTTACACCGCCAGTTCCACTTCCTCCGCCATTTGTTCCCGATGTTGTTATTGATGCATTTTGCCCAATATTACCATAGTAACTTGCACCACCGCCGCCACCTGCTACAATCAAAGCATTATTATTGATATCTGCAACAAATGTGCCGCCGCCGCCGCCGCCATCTCCAGTTGAACATCCTAAGTTTTGAATCCCTTTTTGTCCAACTAATATTTTTAATACCTGACCAGGAGTAACACTAAAAGTACCTGTCATTGAGGCACCTAATCCTCCTGCAATATTACCGCTTCCTCCATTACCACCCTGTGCTCCTTGAGCGTTTATGCTTATGGTTGTTACTCCAGCCGGAACTGTCCAATTTACTATGGATCCTGAATAATCAATATTAGTTGAACTTGCAGAAACAAACGTATTGGGATTATTTGAAGAAGTTGTAGTTTTATATGTTTGGCTTGTAGCTATCCCATTATATTCACAAACCATAACCATATAGTTAGTAACTGGAAGTAAATTTGTAACAATTACACTATTACCAGTGCCATTATAAACACAATACCATCCAGTATTTCCTATTTGTGTGCCTGAACTAAAGGTTGAACTTGCACTATATGTAATTGTATTTTCAGGTGAAGCAATACCACTATTTGCTGCTTTCATAAAGACTGCTCGATTACTTCCATTTCCATTTGTCCAATTTATTGTAGCTTGTGAAATAGTTATCCCACTAAATGTAATACTACTTGCTTGGGTAGATGGTGCGGTATATACGGTCCCATTTACTGAAATATTCTGACTAGATGCTGAAGTTGATGTTAAAGAGATATTTCCAGATGGAGTTCCACTAGCTGTAGTACTCATTCTAACATAAATGTTAGTTACAGGGATTGTTCCATTTATTGGTGTTAAAACTAAACTTGAAGCATAACCAGAACCAGATGAAAGTGAAATTTCAAAACCTGTTGGAGCAGTAATTACAATATTATCAGTTAACAAAACACCATATGTTGAGAAACTTTGGGCTGTTGAAACAATGCCTGAACTAGAAGTGAAAGCATTTAGCAATCCTCCAGTAATAATGGTTGAAGATGTATGACTTGTAATAGTAACTAATCCGTTTCCTGATCTTACACCAGCAATATTTGTCTGAATATAACTTCCGTTGTAAGAACCGCCACCGCCGCCTGCATTACAACTTCCGCCGCCTGCACCACCGGAATAACCGCCGCCGCCGCCGCCGCCGATGCAACAACTGTGGGTTCCACCACCACCGCCAAAGCCACCATTCCCTTCATAACCAGAATAACCAGCTCCTCCAGCTCCTCCATTCAAAAAGCTACTTCCACCTTTTGTGGCACCTCCACTCCATGCTGAGTTTGCTCCGTTTCCGATGAATCCAGCTCCACTTCCTGAGTGTCCTCCTGTTCCGCCATAACCATTTACACCGCCAGTTCCACTTCCTCCGCCATTTGTTCCCGATGTTGTTATTGATGCATTTTGCCCAATATTACCATAGTAACTTGCACCACCGCCGCCACCTGCTACAATCAAAGCATTATTATTGATATCTGCAACAAATGTGCCGCCGCCGCCGCCGCCATCTCCAGTTGAACATCCTAAGTTTTGAATCCCTTTTTGTCCAACTAATATTTTTAATACCTGACCAGGAGTAACACTAAAAGTACCTGTCATTGAGGCACCTAATCCTCCTGCAATATTACCGCTTCCTCCATTACCACCCTGTGCTCCTTGAGCGTTTATGCTTATGGTTGTTACTCCAGCCGGAACTGTCCAATTTACTATGGATCCTGAATAATTTAATGTTGTTGTTTGTGCAGCCAAATTATTGACTAAAGAACAAAAAACAATAAAAATAAAGAGATACCTCAAAAAAGCAAAAAATATCTCTTTTGATTTGCCTTGACAATTATTGGCAATAACGGAAAAATTGTAATGGTTTGTCATAATATTGATTATTAATTATTTCAAGTTAAATATTGAAAAGTAATTCTACTTTTAAAAACTATAAATTTAATTATTCTAAACTATTTATTACTTATTTTACTTTATTTATAACTATATATTTATATTATTATAATATTTTAAAATACATAAAAAATAATAAAGCAAATTTACATAATATATTTATTTTTATTAAAACAATTTTAGTTATTTGCATTTTATTCATTTTCTTACTATTAACTAATAAAACATGTTAAATAATTAAAAAATTCTAAGAATAATTACTTATGTTTGTACCTTTATTTTCTAACATTTCGAAAACTACATCAGACACTTTTTCAAAATCGTCAGACTTTGAAAAAAAATAATTGACGCCTGCATTTATTGCAATAGTTTTATATTGGTCTAAAGTATAAAAAGTCAATATAATAATTTTCATTTTTTTATTTTCCTTTCTAATTTCTTTCAAAACTTCCAAACCGTTTAATCCAGGCATTTTTAAATCAACAATTGCCAAATCAGGATTAAGCGTTTTTAATGCTTTTAATGCATCTATTCCATTTCTAGAAATATCAATGATATTTACATTATCGAAATTGCATAACATTTCCTGCAACCTATTAATAATCAAATCTGAGTCATCCGCAATTGTTACATTCATATAACTGATTTTTTTCAATGTAAAGGTAATCCATATTTTAAATATTTTTTGTAGGGTATCCCTTATTTTGTTGTAAGGTATTTCCTACAAAAGGGTTTAAAGAAATTAAACCCAAATGCCTCATTTGAGAATGAGCAATCGAATCCCGCACGTGCTGGATTATAATTAAATTATTTGAAATAATTTAAACCAATAACTATATCGGTATTAACCCAACTAAATCATATAGTTCGACTTTTAGGTCTCCTATTGATTAATTTGGGTTTAAAATTTATTTTTTTTAATGCATATCCCAAGAGGAACGATTCGGGAATTAGCGTTCTAATGCTTTTTAATATATGAATTCAAAGTTTATTATATGACTTTATATACATATAATTACTTAGCTTTAAAAGTGAAGTGAAGTAGCCTTTTACATTTTTATTTATTTATAGATCAAATAGTTCTACTTTTCAATTCTGCTAATAATTAATTTGGGTTTAATCTACTATTTAAAAAAAATTGAAAGTAATTAACAATGAATGATTGCTCCTTTATTTATTAAATCAATTTATTTTCCAAACAATATTTGGTTAAA
>CAZWRD010000063.1:2632-16312 GCA_964636105.1 uncultured Bacteroides sp. | reverse complement strand
GAATCAAGAAAAAAGATTTAAATTATCTGATTCCATTAACTTTAGCTACAGCTACCGTAATGGTTTTTGATGAAGATATTAATCACAATACACAAAAATTTAAGAACAGCAATCAATGGGTTAAGAACCTCAGTCCGGTATTAACCGATGGCGGAGAAATACCTGCTGTTGGCGGCATTAGTGCTGCTATGTATCTTACAGGTCTGGCTGTTAAAGATGACAAACTGATGCAAACTGGTGCAATTGCTGGTTATGCATTGGTAAATTCAGCGGTTGTGATTACAGTGCTGAAAATGATAGCCGGTAGGCAACGACCACGGGTTGATGGAACTTCTCAGTGGAATCCTTTTCCGCAAACCTTAGAGCAATTCAAAGGAACTTCTTCCGATTATTATGCATCATTTCCATCAGGTCATAGCATTGCTGCATGGACACTGGCAACAGTAGTTGCCGAACAATATAAAGACACCAAAGTAATTCCGATACTGATGTACACTTTTGCCACCGGAGTTGCTCTATCACGAACCACTGAAAATGCTCACTGGCTCTCTGACGCAATTGTTGGATCCGCTCTGGGTTATGGCATTGGAAAATATATGGCAAAAAAACACAAAACCACCAAATGGTTTTTATTCCCATCGCAAAGCGGAGGAGTATTGATGGTTACAGGGATTTACCGTTTGTAAAGAATGATGAGTTATAAACAATGAATTGAAAAATATTCGTTTGTTAACATCTATTTTTTTATTATTTTTGTGTAATTAATTATCAAAAACAAAAGCTATGACTTTTCAATTTAAAATACAGCTTTCAGACATCAGTAAGCCACCAGTTTGGCGAAAAGTAACTGTACCATCAACTTTTAATTTCGAACAATTTCATCAGGTAATACAAGCTGCTTTCGGATGGTTAGATTATCATTTATATTCATTCTCTCCCAATGGTTGGGGTTCATCACCAGTTATCACAAACGATGACGAATCTGAAGATGATTGTATCTTGGCTGAAAAAGCAAAACTCTCAAAATATTTTACCAAAGAAGGTGATAAATTTGTTTATATCTATGATTTTGGTGATAATTGGATGCATAAAATAGTTCTTGAGAAAATTTTGCCCGAAAAGACAAAAAATGCAGATTGTATTTCAGGTAAAGGAGCTTGCCCGCCAGAAGATTGTGGAGGACCTTGGGGTTATGAAGAACTGAAAAATACTTTGGCTGATAAAACCAATGCAGAATATGCAGAAATGAAAGAATGGATCGGATTAGCTGAAAATGAAGAATTTGATCCAAATGAATTTGACTTGGAATTTGCCAAAGAAATGGTAAGCGAAGTTTAGTTTAATTTTTAAAAGATGTCCTTATATCTTCATAAAAATTTTCAATAGTAATATTGAGTAAGAAATAATGAATTATAAAAGAATTTTATATGCTCTTTTCCCAGAAAAACATTTGGGATTAGTTCCCAAATGTGTAATTGTTTATTCAGATAAGGAAGGTATATTACAGCTTGATTATACACAAATTACTAATAAAAATAAGCAAAAATATGATTATTTGTTTGACGAAAAAGACAAATTTCTATTAAACTATTGCTTACAATTAGAACCTGAAATTATCGTTAAAAAGATTAAAGATACTACAAACAATAATTGGGATGCATTTGCAAAGAAATATATAACTGAAGCAAAAATTCATAATACACCAGATGCTTATGCTAAATATATACAAGACTATATAAATGGGTTTCAAAATAAGTTTTATGAGAATATTGGAGATAAAGCATTGTTTTTGAAAAAAGGAGAAATACCCTCTGTTTGGCAACAAATTTATTTTGAAGAAGGAGTTCCCGAAGTTTATTATCATTTCAATTACGAAAAATTCATTCATTATTATTTAGATATATTACTTGACAATAAAGAAATAGAATTAATTGGGACAAACCTACTTAGTACACAACCTGCCAGAATACTGAGGCGAAGAAAGATAATTACTTTTGACAAAGAAATTAATGGAAATACTTTAAAACCATTTTTCAACAATGAAATTATTGAGGTCCCTTATCAGAAAACAGAAGAGTATTTCAATAATTTTATAAAAACACTTGTAAACAATCGAAAAAAAATTATTACAAACGGATTTGAAATTGAAGACTTATACAATGAATTAAATGCTGTTTTGGAAGTAAATTTAGAAAATAAAAATCAGCAAACCAATATTTTTGGTGAAGAAGAAGTAAATGATGAAAATCAGGTTTTCTGGTTTTCTTTCTTTTTTGAATATGGAAATTTCAGATTTCAAAGTGGACATAATGCAAGTACAGTAAAATTAGAACAGTTTGAAAATAAATACATTTTCACCAGAATAGAACGAAAAACGTCTGAAGAAAATACAATTCTTGAAGAGATTAACAAATTAGGTTTAAATCTTAAAACCAGATCACAATCTCTATCTTTTGATCAGGGTATTACATGGATAAACAACAATCATCAAGCGCTACAAAATCTAGGAATAGAAATCAGACAAAAAGCGAAAGCAATTGCAAACAGAAAGTATTTTATTGGCAATATAAGTATTGATGCTCAAGCCATAGAAACAATAGATTGGTTTGAGATAAAAGGTGTTGTAAAATTTGGTGAATATAAATTCAGGCTTATTGATATTATTAAACTTATCAGAAAAAATAAAAGAGAAATTTTGTTGCCAAATGGGGAATTTGCCAGATTTCCAGAGGCATGGATTGATGAGTATTACTATCTGAGCACTTATAGCATTTACGAAAATGAACGCATTTTAACAGCTAAACATCATGTTGTTTTATTAAACGAATTAAAGAACAAAGGTTCGTTAAAACTTAATATTAAATCGAAATTAAAAACCATTTTCAACTCCAAACCCATTGAACAGTATGAATTACCAAAAGGGTTTAAAGGAGAATTAAGACATTATCAACATGAAGGATATAATTGGCTCCGATTTTTAGAAGAATTAAAACTTGGGGGCTGCTTAGCCGATGATATGGGTTTGGGAAAAACCATACAAACACTTTGTTTGCTACAATGGCTAAAGGAAACTAAAACAGGAAACTCTTTACTAGTTGTACCTAAATCATTAATTTACAACTGGAAAAATGAAGCAGAACGCTTTTGCCCTGACTTAAAAATACTTACACATAGCGGACATCAGCGAAGCAAAGACACAAAAGATTTTACAGAATATGATATTATACTAACTTCTTATGCCATTATGAGGTCAGATATAGATATTTTAAGAAAATTTGCTTTTAATTATTGCATACTCGATGAATCTCAATATATTAAAAACTACCGTTCAGAAACGGCAAAAGCATGTTTGGAATTAAATGCTAAAAATTTTCTAAGTTTAACGGGAACTCCCATCGAAAATTCCATTACTGATCTTTGGACACAAATGAACTTCCTGAACCGAAATATTTTGGGTAATATCAATTTCTTTATAAAAGAATTTAATTCGGAAGAGAAAATTAAGACTTTGCAAAAGATGATAAAACCATTCATAATTAGAAGATTGAAATCGAAAGTTGCAAAAGAATTACCCGAAAAAAACATCAATATTCAATATTGTGAAATGACTGAGGAGCAAAGAGATATCTATAATAACACAAAAAACGAATATAGGACACTTATTTTAAAAGATTCTAAAGAGAAAGTCTCAGGTAAAACCTTTAATTTACTTGAAGGCTTATTAAGAATGCGTCAAAATGCCAATCATCCCGTTATTGCAGATTCTAATTATACCGAAAGTTCAGGAAAATTTGAAAATGCAACACAACTATTAGACACTATTATTGAATCAGGAAGTAAAGTATTAATTTTCAGTTCCTTTACAAAACATTTGCAATTATTTAAAGATTATCTCGACAATCAAAATAAGGCTTATTGCTATTTGGACGGAAAAACAAAAAACAGAGAAGAACAGGTAGATTTATTTCAAAATAATCCATCAATACAAGTATTTCTGATTTCGTTGAAAGCTGGTGGAGTAGGTTTAAACCTAACCGCAGCCGAATATGTTTTTTTACTCGATCCATGGTGGAATCCTGCAGCTGAGGCTCAGGCATTCGATCGCACACATCGTATTGGTCAGAAAAAGAATGTTTTTATTTACAAATTTATTACCAAAGCAAGTATTGAAGAAAAAATTATGCTTTTGCAAGAGAAAAAAAGCAAACTTGCAGAAGAACTAATTACTGCAGAAGAAGGATTTGTAAAAAGTCTTAATAAAGAAGAAATTGAATATTTATTAGATTAACATATTCAATTTCTGAGTATTATTTCAAGTCTTTAATGAATTATCGAAATAAATAGTAACGAATCTTTAAAACACTGCTTTTGCTATCTTACTGATATTATCAGATTTACCCATAGTATAAAAATGCAGTACAGGTACACCAAACTGAATCAGTTCTTTCGACTGCTGAATCGCCCACTCCACTCCTACTTGTCTTACCTGCTGAGTATCTGAACATTTCTCAATTTCTTTAACCAATATATCCGGTATATCAATAGAAAAAGCTCTTGGCAAAGTTGATAATTGCGATTTTAATGAAATGGGCTTTAATCCCGGAATTATGGGTATATTTATACCAATTTCCCGACAAGTTTTTACAAAATCGAAATATTTTTTATTGTCGAAAAACATCTGAGTAACAATATAATCAGCTCCTGCATCAACTTTAGCTTTTAAGAACTGAAGGTCAGTAGCCATATTGGGCGATTCCAGATGTTTTTCAGGATAACCTGCAATACCCATACAAAAATTAGTATGTATCGGATTCAGAATATCCTTATCCAGAAAAATACCCTGATTCAATTTCACAACCTGTTTCACCAGATCAATAGCATGGCTATGCCCATCAGGATCTGGCTTAAACTGTTTTTCGCCAGGTAAATTATCCCCTCTGATTAACAATATGTTGTCTATACCTAAAAACTGTAAATCAATCAGTGCATTTTCTGTTTCTTCCTGACTAAATCCACCGCAAATCAAATGCGGCACTACATCAAGTTTGTATTTGAATTTAATAGCAGCTGAAATTGCAACAGTACCGGGTCTTTTTCTTACGGTTCTGCGTTCAAGCAGCCCATCTTCACGTTCTTTAAAAATTATTTCTTCGCGGTGATAGGTTACATCAACAAAAGCAGGATCGAATTCAATTAATGGATCAATCGTCTGATATATAGATTCAATATTCTCACCTTTGAGCGGTGGCAATAGCTCGAAAGTAAAAAGTGTTTTGCCTTTGCGTTGTAAAATATGTTCGGTAACTTTCATAAGTTTTTAATATTTCCTTGTTAATTACTTTATAATAAGACATTTGTTTAACCCTAAGGGTTCTTAAAAACCCAACGGGTTAGTTCTTTTTATATTTTTTAATAATTCAGGTTTGTAGCAAGCAGTTTTTCAACTTCTTTTACGGATAAACCTTTTCTCAAAGCATAATCTTCAAGCTGTTCTTTACTGATACGGCTAACAGCAAAATACTGAGCCTCAGGATTTGCAAAATAATATCCGCTAACAGCAGCTCCAGGATACATGGCAAAATTTTCAGTCAGATTAATACCTATTTTGTTAGCATCCAGCAAATTAAAAATTGTTCCTTTTTCGCTATGTTCAGGACAAGCCGGATAACCCGGAGCCGGGCGGATACCTTCATAACCTTCATGAATTATTTCTTCAATACTCAGATTTTCATCTTTTGCATATCCCCAATATTCTTTACGTACCTTAGCGTGAAGCAATTCTGCAAAAGCTTCTGCAAGGCGGTCTGCCAATATTTTTACCATAATGGCGTTGTAATCATCATTCTGATCTTCAAATTCTTTAACCCATTTCTCAATTCCAATACCGGCAGTTACAGCAAATAATCCGATATAATCGCTGCATCCGGTTTCTTTGGGTGCAATAAAATCGGCAAGTGAAAGATTTGGTATTCCAACTTCTTTTTCTTCTTCATTTCTGAGAAAATACAAATTCGTCTTTGTATGATTTTCAATTGTTAATTCAACACTATCGCCAAAAGCATTAGCTGGGAAAAATCCAAAAGCAGCATTTGCCTGAACCATTTGCTTATCAATGATTTGCTTTAATAAAACCTGAGCATCATCAAATAATTTACGGGCTTCTACCCCTTTCAAAGGATCTTCAAAAATTGCAGGATATTTTCCGGCTATTTTCCATGCATGGAAAAAGAAAGTCCAGTCGATATATTCGCTGATTTCAGATAAGGGATAATTAAAAAGATGCTTAACTCCTAAAAATGAAGGCTTTACTGCTTCATATCTTTCCCAATCGATTTTTAAGCGATTAGCTTTTGCCTGTTCCAAAGATAAGTAAGTTATTCCAGCTCTGGTACTTTCATGTTTCTGGCGTAATTGTTCATATTTAAGATTAATTGAATCCACAAAAGACTTTTTAGCTTCTTTGGAAATCAAACTGGCAACAACTCCGGTTGCCCTGGAAGCATCTCGTACATGAATTACAGGATGTTGATATTCAGGTGCAATTTTTACAGCTGTATGCATTTCGCTGGTGGTAGCACCACCAATCAGTAGCGGAATATTGAAACCTCTGCGCTCCATTTCCGAAGCTACAAAGCACATTTCTTCCAATGAAGGTGTTATAAGTCCTGATAAGCCTATAATATCAACTTTCTCTTTTATTGCAGTTTCCAGAATTTTTTCAGCGGCTACCATAACTCCTAAGTCGATAACCTCATAGTTATTGCATCCTAAAACCACACCTACAATATTTTTTCCGATATCATGCACATCACCTTTAACGGTGGCCATCAATATTTTACCTGCTTTGTTGCCTTCGCCTTTAACTTTCTCAGCTTCAATAAATGGTAAAAGAACAGCTACTGCTTTTTTCATTACACGTGCACTTTTAACTACTTGAGGCAGAAACATTTTGCCTGCTCCGAACAAATCTCCGACCACATTCATACCTGCCATTAACGGGCCTTCAATAACTTCCAGTGCTTTAGTGAAATGCGGACGGGCTTCTTCAACATCTGTGGCAATATCAGCATCCAGTCCATGAACCAAAGCATAAGTAATACGTTCATTTACAGGTAGATTTCGCCATGCTTTGGCAGCAGCTTCCGTTTTTTCGGTAGCTTTCATTTTAGAAGCATAATCTATCAGTCTTTCGGTTGAATCTGGTCTGCGGTTAAATAAAACATCTTCAATAAGTTCAAGTAAATCTGCAGGAATATCATCATAAACCGGAAGATTACCGGCATTTACAATGCCCATATCCATACCAGCTTTAATGGCATGATACAGAAATGCGGAATGCATAGCTTCACGCAGATCGTCATTACCACGGAATGAGAAAGATAAATTACTGATTCCTCCGCTAATGCGGGCATAAGGAAGATTTTTCTTAATCCATTTTATGGTTTCAATAAAATCGACGGCATAATTATTATGTTCTTCAATTCCGGTTGCAATAGCTAATATATTGGGATCGAATATGATATCTTCTGCTGGCACACCAATTTCATCCGTAAGAATGTAATAAGCACGTTTACAGATTTCTATGCGACGCTCGAAAGTACTCGCTTGTCCTTCTTCATCAAAAGCCATCACAATCATGGCTGCACCGTAGTTTCTGATTTTGCGGGCATGTTCTCTGAAAACTTCTTCGCCTTCTTTCAGACTGATTGAATTGACAATTGCCTTACCCTGAAGACATTGCAAACCTGCTTCAATAACTTCCCATTTGGAAGAATCAATCATAACAGGAACTCTGGCAATTTCAGGTTCCGACATCAGTAAATGCAGAAACCTTATCATTTCACGTTTGGCATCCAGCATGGCATCATCCATGTTTACATCCAAAACCTGAGCTCCTGATTCTACCTGCTGACGGGCAACTGAAAGTGCTTCGTCATATTTTTCTTCACGAATCAGACGTGCAAATTTCTTAGAACCCGAAACATTGGTTCGTTCACCGATATTAATAAAATTGCTGTTTTCGAAAACCAGCAAAGGTTCCAAACCACTTAGGCGTAAATGCTTGTCAATGTTTGGAATAGTTCTTACCGAAGATTGTTGTTCAGCCATTTTGGCTAATTCTCTGATATGTTCAGGTGTTGTGCCACAACATCCGCCTATAATATTTACCGAATGATTATGAATTATCGGTTTAACATGATTTGCCATTTGTTCGGGCGATTCATCATATTCGCCAAACTGATTGGGTAAACCTGCGTTGGGATAAGCACTTACGTAAAATGGAGATTTTCTGGAAAGCTCCTCAATAAAAGGATTGAGTTGTTCAGCTCCCAAAGAACAATTAAATCCAACACTCAGTAAATCAATATGTGAAACTGAATTCAAAAAGGCTTCCAGTGTTTGTCCGGATAAAGTTCTTCCGCTTAAATCGGTTATAGTACCTGAAACCATTACGGGAATCCGAATATTTCTTTCAGCAACTACTTCATTTATAGCATATAGCGCAGCTTTAGCATTAAGCGTATCAAAAATAGTTTCTACCAGTAATAAATCTACACCTCCGTCAATCAAGCCATTAACCTGTTCTTTATACGCTTCTCTTAATTGATTATAGCTGATTGCTCTGTAACCCGGATCGTTTACATCTGGCGACATAGAAGCTGTTTTGCTGGTTGGTCCGACAGCTCCAGCTACAAAACGAGGTTTTTCGGGATTGGCAATGGTAAATTTTTCAGCTTCTGCTACTGCAATTTGTGCAGCAACTTTATTAATCTCATATACAATGGGTTCTAATTGATAATCAGCCATTGAAACCGAAGTAGAATTAAAAGTATTGGTTTCGATAATATCGGCACCTGCTTCCAGATATGCACTGTGAATCTCTCGGATTACTTCAGGTTTGGTTAAACATAATAAATCATTACATCCTTTCAAATCAATGGAATGCGTAGCAAAACGACTGCCTCTGTAATCAGATTCGTTGAGTTTATATCGCTGTATCATGGTGCCCATAGCTCCGTCGAGAACCAGAACACGGTTTTTTAAAATTTCAGAAATCTTAGTTGCTTCCTTCATATTTATATTGTATTAAGCAGTGCTGCTTACTTTTAACAAAGCAGCAGTACTAAAGTTTATTAAATAAACACATTCGGTTTTCCTTAGAAAGGCTTTGGACTGTGTTTCAATTATAATCACCCATACTGGGTTCAGGTATTGGCACCTTGCATATTTAATATGTTGGTTGCCAGAGGTTCGCAGAGCCTGTTCTCTCGCCTCTTCTGTATAATTCAAACCTCCGTTTATGATAGGAATATTTGAAGTTGCAAATATAGATATATTTTCGAATTGGTGTATGGAAATTTTAGTGATATTGTGATTTGATGATTTCTTAACCACATAGGCACATAGGAAACAATAGGTTATCGCAATGGTAATTTTCTTACAGATTAGAAATATCATATCTGTACAAATACCAATTCCCCTCTTTTAATAAAAATTGTTTTTCGACATGAAATCCAGATTGCTCTAACCAATATTTTTCAGTTACAAGAGTATCTGTCAATATTAATTCTGTTTTAAGGTTTTTATATACTTTCAAAAAAATTTCTTTGGAGGTAATTGTTATTTTATTTTTACCCCATGATTTTTCTTTGACTGTTTCATTATCATTCCAATATTTTATAATTCCTTTCAATGGTTTTAAAATACGTGATTGTTGAAAAATTGTATCTGCATAAAATTTGATACTGAAAGTGTTGAAATCTTCATTTGTAATTTTATTTTTGGCTGTTTGATTATTAGTGTATTGCAGGTTAATACATCCAGCAATTACTAAAAACAGGAAAAAAAGGAGTGATTTATTATTGTTTTTTTTCAATTTCATATGTATTTATCCTATTATTGATAATTTTAACAATATCACATATTTCCGTATGACTTATTCTTGTTTGTATGGTTTTATGTGCTTTGTTTGTATAATAAATATACAACTTGCTACCTCTACCCCTGAAATCAGAAACTATATTATCGACCAATGTTCTGTCTTCTGTTTCAACATTCTTAATCTCATTAATATAAATACATTCAACATCTTTACTTAAAATATTGAATATATAATAGTTTCGGATAATTACTAGATCATTATATACAAATATTTTTTGCTCGTTTATAATTATTGAAAGAATTAATAAAAATACAGCAATAAACCCAATTAAAACAGGTCTTTCCGAAATATGTATAATAATAAAAAAGAAAGTTGCAATACATATTAATCTTGCAGTCCAAGTTAGAAGTTTCTCTGTTATGGAGAATGATTTATATATTAATTCCATTTGGTAGTGATATATATTTATAATAATCAGATTTTTAAATTATCAATTCTTATGCCCAACAGTTTGAGTGATAACAATCATCTTATTTTGTGGCAGGCCTATTATTTTAGCTAATTCCGGAATATCAACATAGCGGCGGGTAACTGTATTTAACTCTGCTGAAGCACAATACAGATAAATATTCTGAACAATGGCTCCGGCATGTATTCCGGCATAAAGCAATTTGTCTTCATTTGTTGCATTTTTCATTTTTGAAGTATCTGAAACCATTACCAGATTCAAGGCTGCATTTTCTACAAAATCCTGTTTACCTGCATATTTCATAAAATTTCCTGCTTTAATAAACTCTAACAAATGATCTTTTGGATTATACTTATAAATTCCAGTTTTCAGAATTACATAAATCTCCATATCCTGCCAGTTCATTGCGGTTGGTGCAGTTCTTTTACCCGATTCAGGTCTGTTAATACCATCTGCCGCCCATAGCAAATCTGATAACTCCTGCATACTTAATTCTTTAGCAGAAAAAACCCGTTCACTCGAACGCTTATTTAAGGCTTCCATCATTGGTTTTCCTCCAGTTTTTACAGCAACAGGCAATTTTATATCTTTATTTTCCTGAGCAAATACATTGATAAATAATGCGATAGCCAAAACAAAAAACAATATTTTTTTCATTTGTTTATTTTTTTAATATTTAATTGTACAAATGAATGCCTATAAAATCATTGTCTTTTTATGCAATATTTGTTTGTAGGCATTTCATACAACACAAATTTGATTTTTTACAAAAATATAATCAACAAATTTAAATATTTTATTCGAATCTGTTTTAATAATTAAAAAAAAACAATATCTTTGCAAATCAGAAATCAGATTACTAATATGCAAGGTTATTTAAACAGGTTTTTAGAAAATAAAGTTAAGCAATATGAAACTATTTTTCCGGTAATAGCTATTATCGGTCCACGACAATGTGGTAAATCAAGTCTGGCTAAGTTTATTCAGAAATCCAAAACCGATACAATTTTCCTTGATCTTGAGAATGATATAGATTTAAATAAAATCATCAATGATCCGGCTTTATTTTTTGAACAAAATTCTGATAAAATTATATTCCTTGATGAAATTCAACGCTCACCTGAAATATTTAAAACCTTAAGACACATTTGTGATAAACATCAAAGAAATGGCTGGATTTATATAACAGGTTCATCATCACCAGATTTATTAAAACAAAGTTCAGAGTCATTAGCTGGAAGAGTCGGTTTTTTAGAACTTACACCCTTCTTATTTTCAGAAACTTACAAAGAAAAAGACTTTGACATTTTCAAACATTGGCTTAAGGGTGGATTTCCCAAAAGCTATTTTCTAAATGAAAATGATAGTTTTGTTTGGATTGCTAACTATCTGAGAACATTTATTGAAAGAGATATTCCTATGACAGGAAAGAATTTATCTACAGAAGTTCTCAAAAGATTACTGCAAATGCTAACGCAATCTCATGCAAATGTTGTAAATTGGTCAAAAATTGGAGAATCTTTAGGTGTAAATTACCATACAATTCAATCATATTGTGATTTGCTGGAGAAAACATTCATTCTTAGAATATTAAAACCATTTACATTAAATACTCGTAAAAGAATGGTGAAATCGCCAAAAATATATTTCAGAGACAGTGGAGTTTTCCATCAGCTTATTAAAACACATAGCTTTAATGATTTATTAGGGCATCAGTATTATGGAGCATCATGGGAAGGATATGTCATAGAAAATATTATTTCTTTATTTTCGGATTTTGAATTCTCATTTTACAGAACTGCAACCGGAGTTGAAATTGATTTAATAATGCAGAAAGGAAATAAAATAATAGCTATTGAATGTAAAGCATCTCGCTCACCACAAATTAGCAGAGGATTTTATGAAGCCTTAGAAGATTTAAAAATTGATGATGCCTGGATTATTTGCCCTATTGAGGACCATTATTTGATTAGAAAAAATGTAAATGTTTCCGGTTTAAACTTTTTTATCGAAAACCAATTGAATTCTTTTTGTAATACCAATAATACATTAGAAATAAATGCGTTATAATAAAAAAACAAATCAAATATTGTGTTTAATTTAGAATGAAAAAATAACGAAATTTGTAAATTAATAAATAAGGAAAAAATACAGTGAGTAAAGATATTAACAACCAGTTTATCAACCTTTTAAATGAAAGTCTTACAAATAATACTTTTGTAAAACTTTCGTTGATGAATAAACGTGATAAAACCAATGAACTGAAAACTGTAACCGCTAAGCTTATAGTTGTTAAGGATGGCGTAAAGCTCTCATTTGTATATAGATATCCAACAAAAGATATTACTAAAAACTACAATTTTGAAGAAAGTGTGAAAGTAATTGAAAATCATATGGATACAGATTTTTTGCAGGCTGATTTATTTACACTGCAAGCTGATTATTATCTGACTATCAATCATAAGAATATTGCAAGCATTAAGAAAAAAGAAGCTTCAACAAAAGAAATTCCTCAACCTGCTCATGACAAGGAGAAAAACAGACTGATTGCTACAGATAACAATATTTATCTGAGGGAATTAGGAGTTATTACTGCAGATTGGAAGGTTAAAAACAGTATGCAGGACAAATATCGTCAGATTAACAAATATATCGAAATTATAGATGGCATTTTACGTAATTCAAATCTGAAAAATACACTGAATGTGGTAGATATGGGTGCAGGAAAAGGCTATCTTACTTTTGCATTATACGATTATCTGCAAAATGTGCTTAAGAAAACAGCAACTGTTATTGGTGTTGAACTCAGAAAAGAACTTGTAAGCGACTGTAATATAACTGCTCAGAAATCGAATTTTACAAATCTGAGTTTCAAAGCAGGCACAATTAAGGAAGTAGAATTACCTGAAACAGATATGCTTATAGCTTTGCATGCCTGCGATACTGCAACAGATGATGCCATTTTCAGAGGTATAAACGCTGAGGCTAAGATTATTATCTGTGCACCGTGTTGTCATAAACAAGTTCGTAAACAAATGAATCCGACTGATGATTTGAATCTGATAACACAGTTCGGAATTTTAAAAGAACGTCAGGCAGAATTATTAACAGACGGGATACGTGCCTTATTGTTAGAGGCTTACGGTTACAAAACCAAGGTTTTTGAGTTTATAGCTACCGAACATACTCCAAAAAATGTTTTGATAGTTGCAGTAAAACAAAAAAATATAAAAACTCTAGATATTAAGATTTTAGAAAAAATAGAAAACATCAAAAAGATACATGGTATTGAATATCATTATCTTGAAAAACTGTTGGCAACAACATA
>CAZWRD010000063.1:0-2532 GCA_964636105.1 uncultured Bacteroides sp. | reverse complement strand
ATTGATGCATTTTTTCACAAAATTGTGATGATACGCGACAGAGTGAGAGTGATGGAGCAAAAAATAAACACCAGCAATTTAACGGATGCCGAAAAAGTTGAAATACAACAATATATCACACGTATTTATGGTAGTTTAACCACTTTTAATGTATTGTTTAAGAACAAAGAAGATTATTTTGTGGGTGAAAAAGGAGTATAAAACATCTTAAAAAATTTTATAAACAAAAAGGAGAACATTTGATAATTGTTCTCCTTTTTGTTTGTAAGATATCGATTTTTGTCCTAAATGTATTTTTCGCCTTTTTCGCTCATTACATCAGCTACAAACTGTCTGATTTGCTGCTCTTCACCTTTTTTGCATATCAGCAAAATATTATTGTCTTCAACAACTATAAAATCATCAAGACCTTGCAAAACAACCAATTTGTCTTTTGGCATATTAATTATACAATTTTTTGTATCATAGGTCATTACATTTTTGCCAACAATCGTATTTGCTTTAGCATCTTTGGTTCTGGTTTCATATAGCGAACCCCATGTACCTAAATCTGACCATCCAAAATCTGAAATAAGAACATACACATTATCAGCTTTTTCCATTACACCATAATCAATTGAGATATTTTTGCAAACGGTATAAGCATTTTTGATAAATATTTCTTCGTTCTTGGTGTTATAATTTGGAATTCCTTCTTTGAATATTGAATCAACTTCGGGCAGATATTGCTCAAATGCTTTCATAATACTTTTGAGTGACCATACAAAAATACCAGCATTCCACAGGAAATCACCACTTTCGATAAATGATTTAGCCATTTCTAAAACGGGTTTTTCTGTAAAGGTCTTTACTTTTTTCAAACGATTATCTTTATCCCATTTTGTGCTTTCATTAAATTGAATATAACCATATCCTGTATCAGGACGACTTGGCGTAATACCCAGAGTAACAAGCCAATCATTTTCATTGGTAGCTTCCAAAGCTTTAGTTATTACCTCAACAAATTCATCTTCCTTTAGAATAATATGGTCAGAAGGAGCAACTATAATATTTGCATCCGGATTAATCTGATGAATTTTATAATTTGCATAAGCAATGCAAGGAGCTGTATTTCGGCGAGCAGGTTCACAAACAATTTGTTCTTCTTTAATATGTGGAATCTGTTGTTTTATTTGATTTCTGTATATTTCGTTGGTAACAATATAAATATTTTCAGAAGGACAAACACGTTCGAAACGTCTGAATGTTTGCTGAATTAAAGTTTCGCCTGAACCCAAAATATCAATAAATTGTTTTGGTTGCGAAGTTCTGCTCATAGGCCAAAATCTAGAACCTATGCCTCCTGCCATTATTACGCAAAAGTTATTTTTATTCATTTTTCCCAATATTATTTTTTGCAAAAGTATGAATATTTTATTAAAAATGAGATGATAAACAAAAAATTTGTCTTGAAAATTTTAACATAGATCAAATTCTACAATTAAAAGTAAAATTTATAAAGTTATTCAGAATATACAACTCTTGTTAAAGGATGAAACAGATAATTACGTTTGTCGTTGAGGCAAATACATTTGAATCTTTTTTTAAGCTTTTCAATTTTCTGAAATGATCTCCCATCAAAAGTATTAAAATTAACTTTAAACGGAATTTCTTCAATCAAATGATAATCCTGATTTTCGTCATATTTACGTAAAACCCTAACTAACTCAGTCTTTGCTAATTGCGGATACTTCTCTAACTTGCTAAAAATAAAGCTAATGTCGTCAGGAAAATTTTGAGGTGTATTGAATTCATTAAGCAGCTCTAAATATTTCTGATTCCATTCTTTACCATGAGGTTCCACTTTGTTTTTATACTGATTCCAGATAAATAAATGTGCAAACTCGTGCAAAAGAGTTATTAAAAAATCATATTTGTTGAGGTTATAATTTATTGAAATTCGATGGAAAGTAACCCCTTTTTGAGGAGGTCTGAAATCACCAAGCTTTGTTCTTCGTGCTTTGGTAATATTAACTTGTACATTGTTGGCAAGTATCATTTTTTCAATAGGTTCCACAGCTGCATCTGGCAAATACTTGCAAAGGATGATGTTAAGTTCGTTCATTTTTTATTTGAAAGTTATAACCAAAACTAGGACAATCTTTACATTTTTTTCTTTTTCTATGTTTTGCAGAAGCACAAGATGACAATAAAACGGATATTAGTATCAATAATGTCAGCAGCTTACACAGTTTACTTTTATTCATTACAGTATTTTTTTTAAAACATCAAAATTAATCATTCTTTCAAAAATATAAGCTTAGAAAATCAAACTTTTTTAGTTTTGTAAATTTTGATTAATTTAGCAGCATAATTAAATATACTCATGAAAATAATTTCGGATGTAGGCAGATACTTTTTATTAATGAAACAGGTTTTTCGCAAACCTGAAAAATATTCAATTTACCGAAAGCAATTACTTAATGAAATTGATTTTTTGGGGATTGATTCGCTTGGAATTGTAGCTATTATTTCAGTATTTATGGGAGCAGT
>CAZWRD010000062.1:0-16371 GCA_964636105.1 uncultured Bacteroides sp. | reverse complement strand
TTATCATTTTATCAAAACAAAAAACCCGCTGAAATTTATATTCTCAGCGGGTTCAAATGATAAAATTTGAATATCTATTTTCTATTAATTGCTTTTATAGCTGCATCTACAATAGCTTGTGTAGTCAATCCGTACTTATCCATCAATTGTTCTGGTGTGCCGCTTTCGCCAAACGAATCGTTAACGGCAACCATTTCCATAGGTAATGGCATTTTTAAAGCAAGCAATTGAGCAATGCTATCGCCCAAACCTCCATTCATCTGATGTTCTTCGGCACTTACTGCACATTTGGTTTTTGCTACCGAATTTAAAATAGCTTGGTTGTCTAAAGGTTTTATGGTATGAATATTAATAACTTCGGCACTAATTCCTTTCTCAGCCAAAATTTCGCCAGCTTCAATCGCATGCCAAACCAAATGTCCGGTAGCAAAAATACTTACATCGCTGCCTTCGTTAAGCATTAAAGCTTTTCCAATTTCAAAAACCTGATCGGCTGGCGTAAAATTAGGTACTTTCGGACGACCAAAACGCAAATACACAGGTCCTTCATAATTGGCAATAGCAATGGTTGCCGCTTTAGTCTGATTAAAATCGCATGGATTAATAACCACCATTCCTGGCAACATTTTCATCAAACCAATATCTTCCAGAATCTGATGAGTTGCACCATCTTCACCCAAAGTTAAACCTGCATGAGATGCACATATCTTAACATTTTTACCCGAATAAGCAACCGATTGACGAATCTGATCATAAACTCTACCTGTTGCAAAACTCGCAAAAGTTCCAGCAAAAGGAATTTTTCCACCTATGGTTAAGCCTGCCGAAATCCCTATCATATTAGCTTCTGCAATACCCGTTTGAAAAAATCTATCTGGAAACTCTTTGATAAAAGCATCCATTTTTAATGAACCAATTAAATCGGCACATAAAGCAACTACATCTGGATTGCGGCGGCCTGCTTCCACCAAACCTTCGCCAAAACCTGAGCGGGTGTCGTTTGAACCGCTATTGGTGTATTTCTTTCTCATTACTAATTTCTGTATAAATTTACTGTTGTTGTTAATCCTGATTCAATTTTGAATTCTTTATCAATACTGCTTATCGATTTATTAGACATTCTACCTCTAAAAACAACACGGTATTTACCAGGTTGCAATATCAACGATTCTAAAATATCTTTTTCTGTAAGATTATAAATCCATTTCATCTTATTATCTTCAATAACATACAAACTACCATAACCCTCAACCAATTTGTTGATAACAGCAATACCTGGTACTGGAATTTCAATAGTAGTTGTTGAACTTTGTTTGATATCAATATCGTTTATGTATAATCGGGGTAAAGATAATACCTCTAAATCATAATTTCCAATAATATACTTTTCGGTTTGATTAAAAAACTGAACATTTAAAGTTTCTGTTTTCCCCTTTTTCCTCACAATGGCTTGCAAATTTTTTACATTTACAGCATTATTTCCCATCGATTTCAGTTTCAGATAACCCTGAGGTGCATCAAGTGCTATTACTGTATGCTTACCAGGAATTAATGCAATACTATCTTTATTGACAGGCGGAATGGTATGAATCACAATATCATATTTTACAAGTGGGTCAATAACCAATGTGTCTGGCATTCCACGATTATTCATCGTATGTATAAAATTATATTTTATCGCTCCAGAAAAATTATCATAAAAGCTCATATTTACATTGGTTTCTGTAGGTTTTCCCATTTCGTCGAGCAAATTAACCTGAGCCGTTGTAGAATTTAATGCCTGAGAAATTACTACATTTAAGGCTTTATTAAATTCAACCTCGCTGGTAGCGTCAAAATAAGTTCCAACACAATCGAAAGCATCCTTAAAATTTTTGCCTATACCGATAATAAAAGGTTTTAAAATGATTCCTTTTTTTTGCAAATATTGAGAAACAGCACATGGATCACCTCCACATTCTTCCAATCCATCAGTTATCAAAATCACGATATTTCTGCAATTATCTTTGCAAATTGGGAAATCATCAACACATTTTTCCAACGAGAAAGCTATTGGTGTCGTTCCTCGGGGAACCAAACCTTTTAACTTATTCTCAATTTTTCGGATATTATTACTTGTAAAAGGGACTTCAAGTTTTGTATCATTACAATCTTGAGGAGGATAATTCTTTTGATGACCGTAAACCCTAAGGGCAAGCTCAAGATTCTTAACATCTTTCAAGCTATCAAGCATATTAGTAAGCAATTTTTGGGCAATATTTATTTTGGTATCGCTTTGCCAACGCCCATACATACTTTGAGAACAATCAAAAATAAACAAAATACGTGTAAGAGGTGGTGGTGGATCCTCCACATCCTTAATTCTTTGCGAAAAAGATGCAGCAGATTGTAACAACAATACAAATAAAACCAAATATTTAATTAATGCTTTCAAATAACTCTTTTTTTAATAATCGCCTAAAGTTTCAGGTAATTGTGCCAAAGCTTTGATTAATTGGTCATCATTAGGAGCCGAGCCATGCCATTTATGTGTACCCATCATAAAATCAACACCATTACCCATTTCTGTTTTCATAAGAATTACAACAGGTTTTTGTTTTCCAGTATGTTGTTTGGCAATTTTTAATGTATTAACGATTTCGTTCATATCATTTCCATTGGCTTCCAATACATCCCAACCAAAAGCTTCCCATTTGGCTTTCAGATTACCCAACGACAAAACCTCTTCTACTGGACCATCAATTTGTTTTCCGTTATAATCAACGGTAGCTATCAGATTATCAACTTTTTTTGCAGCAGCAAACATTATTGCTTCCCAAATTTGACCTTCCTGCAATTCGCCATCACCATGTAAAGTATAAACAATATGATTATCGTTATTTAGTTTTTTAGCCACTGCAGCGCCAATTGCCACAGAAAGTCCTTGTCCTAATGAACCACTGGCAATACGAATACCTGGCAACCCGTCATGTGTTGTTGGATGCCCTTGCAATCTGGTATTTAATTTACGGAAAGTAGCTAATTCGGCTATCGGGAAATACCCACTACGAGCCAAAACACTATAAATTAGAGCAGATAAATGCCCATTTGATAAGAAGAATAAATCTTCATTTTCACCATCCATCGAAAAAGACTTTGGATTATGCTCCATAATCTCGAAATAAAGTGCTGTCAGAAAATCTGCACTTCCGAGCGAACCTCCCGGATGTCCTGAATTTACAGCATGTATCATTCTTAGAATATCTCTTCTTACCTGAATAGAAGTTTGTTGAAGTTCTGCAATTGTAGGCATAAAATTTCGCTTATTTTTGTTGCAAAATTAAGATATTTATTCTTAACTGTAAATTTATTACCAAATAATTTTATTAAAACAGATTGTTGATTATTATTGAATGATTTTCAAAGATTATAAAATACTGATTTAATACCTCATACATCTTATCAATAAAAGTGAATATATAAAAATTGCTATAAAGAATTTTGTCTATTAGTAAAAAAATATGTAGGTTTGTATAAAATTTTAAAGAATGTTCACAAAGATTTTTAAATCTGATTATATTTTTCAATTAATTTTTATTCTGATAGTTAGCTTGGTTTTATTTTTTTTAAAACTAAACACAGAATCTACAATTTCAACTTTTTTACAAAGCCCAGTTAGTTTCTATTTGAATACATTTATCAATTCAGGCTCAATATTTGTAGTAATTTTAAATTTTGTATTATTGGTATTTCAGGCACTATTATTCAAAAGAGTGCTGGCTTTAAATGACTTAGCAGTCAAAAGCAGCTTGCTAAGCAGTTTCTTATATATTATTTTTGTCTCTTGTTTTGTAAATTTTCATATCGTACAACCCATTTTAATTACTAATTTCTTGCTAATTATTGTTTTGCACATTATACTTCCAATTTATAGCAAACCAGAAAGTTACGAGAATATATTTAATTCTGGTGCATTAATATCTATTGCCTCTCTAACTTATATTCCATCAGCTATATTCCTGATTTTTATATTTTTTGCATTCATTGTTTATAGCTTATTCAAATGGAGAGAATGGCTAATCAGTATAATTGGATTTATCACTCCATATATTTTATACTTTGGTTTTACTTTTCTAACTGATAATTTAACTTCAGAAATAAATAAATACCAAATATTTTTCAATTCAATTCACTTGCAACTAATAAAATTTAATAGTCAACAAATGGTATTTATTGTATCAGCAAGCATCCTATTTATTATCAGCTCATTATATACGTATAATAAATTATCAGAAAGATCAATTTATTTCAGAAAAAAAACCAACGTGCTTTTTATGTTTTTCTTATGTGGTATGGCTACTTTTATTTTTCCATCCGAACTAATAAGCAATCACATTGCTTTTATAATTATTCCGTTTATATACTTTTTCAACACATATATTTCACAAATCAAAAACATATACATATCAGAGAGCTTTTATCTGATAATAATTTCAGTAGTTATTTATAACTTATTATAATTCAATAAAAAATGGAAACACTAAAAACACTTTTAGAACATCGCTCAATCAGAAAATTTAAAAAACAAGAAATTGAAGATGAAATTTTAAATCAAATTTTAAATGCAGGATTTAGAGCTTCAACTACTGGCAATATGCAAGTTTACAGCATTATTGTTACCAAAGAAGAAAAGCGAAAAGAAGAATTATGCAAATTTCATTTCGGACAGGCAATGGTAAAAGAAGCTCCTGTAGTATTAACCTTTTGCGCAGATTTTAATAGATTCAACAAATGGTGTGAACAAAGAAATGCAGAGCCAGGCTACGATAATTTTTTATCATTTATGACCGCAAGTATTGATGCATTATTAGCAGCACAAAATATAGCAATAGCAGCTGAAGATTTTGGACTTGGAATTTGCTACCTAGGAACCACAATATATATGGCTGATAAAATAATTGAATTTTTAGAGTGTCCTAAAGGTGTTGTACCTATTACAACTCTCGTTATTGGTTATCCTGACGAAATGCCTGAACTTGTTGACAGACTTCCTTTTGAAGGGATAGTTCATAATGAAAAATATACTGATTATGACAAAGAAACCATTGACAAAATATATAAAGAAAAAGAAGAATTACCTCTAACTAAAAAATTAATTGAAGAAAACCAAATGGACAATCTTGCACAAATTTTTGCTTTAAAAAGATATACAAAAAAAGACAATGTTCACTTCTCAAATACATTTTTACAAACAATTGAAAATATGAGATTTATGAATAACAAATAATTATTGTTAATAATAATTGAAAAAAAATATTACAAATCTATGTTTTTTAACTTTTGTTTTTATATATTTGCAATCACAAACGGGTTACAAATAGTATGAGAAAACATCTGAATTTAACACTTAATGGTAAATTAAAACATATTGGATTTCGTTTTATGACAATGCAAGCTGCTTATAAATACGGAGTTGTAGGTTATGTTAGAAACAAAAGCAATGGTTCTATTTACATAGAAGTTGAAGGCGAAGAAGAAAATTTACAAAATTTTCTTGAATGGTGCAAAACAGGGCCTGTTGGTGCTGAAATCACAGAAATAGATACTGTTGAAGCTGAAATGAGGGATTTCAAATCTTTCGACATTAAAAACTAAACATTTTATTATGTAGCCTTAATTTAAATATAAATTAAGGCTTTTTTATTTTTTGTAAGGTTTATTTTTTATATTTTCGCAATATTTAATTTTCAATAATTTTATCAATTTCTTATTAATTTTCAGCAACATATGAAAAATGCAATTACAAAAACATCATTTCAATTTGAAAAACAAAACGACCTATATGTAGGTAAAGTAAGAGATGTTTATAATATTGACAACAAACATCTGGTAATGATAGTTAGCGACAGAATTTCAGCCTTTGACGTTGTTCTCCCAAAAGGAATACCATATAAAGGGCAAGTTTTAAACCAAATAGCTGCAAAAGCTTTGGATGCAACTGCTGATATTGTTCCCAATTGGAAAATAGCTGTTCCAGATCCGATGGTTACTATAGGCAGATATTGCGAACCTTTTAAAGTTGAGATGGTTATAAGAGGCTATCTTTCTGGTCATGCATGGAGAGAATACAAAGAAGGCAAAAGGAATTTATGTGGAGTTGCTATGCCTGACGGAATGAAGGAAAATGATAAATTCCCACAACCTATTGTAACTCCGACAACTAAAGCAGTTATTGGCCACGATGAAGATATTTCAAAAGAAGAAATAATTTCATTGGGCTTGGTAAGTAAAGAAGATTACGAAATGCTGGAAAAATACACTTTGGCTATTTTTAAAAGAGGTAGCGAAATTGCAGCAAAAATGGGTCTTATTTTAGTAGATACCAAATACGAATTTGGGAAATTTGAAAATCAGATTTATCTGATTGATGAAATTCATACACCTGATTCTTCAAGATACTTCTATGCAGATGGTTATGCTGAAAGACAAGCCAAAGGCGAAAAACAAAAACAATTATCAAAAGAATTTGTCAGAGAATGGTTGATGGAAAACGGATTTCAAGGTAGAGACGGAGAACAAGTTCCAGAAATGACTGAAACATTTATCAATCAGGTTTCTGAAAGATATATAGAACTTTACGAAAACATTACAGGCGAAAAGTTTATAAAATCAGATGTATCTGATATATTAAAAAGAGTTGAAAACAATATAACTGAATGTTTAAAAACTTTATAAAAAATACTTTTGCAAAGAAGTTACCTATTCATATTCAATACATTCTATTGATATACTTATGCGGAATAATGTTTTTTACATTGTTCCGCATAATTCTTTTTTTCACCGAACTAAATCAAATTGAAGTAATTGAGAATAAAACTTCTGTTATTATGCAAGCTTTTCTTATGGGTTTGCGTTTCGATACCGTTATTTCAGGTTACATTTTATTTTTCCCCCTTTTAATTTTGAGCATTTTTAGCTTTTTCAAAAGCAACAAAAAGTTATTAATCAACACTATAACTTATGTTATTTTTGTTTTATATTTGCTTGCATTTCTGATTTGTGCCATTGACATTCCTTATTTCAACTATTATTTTTCAAGACTAAGCATCGTAATTTTGAGTTGGACATCAAACGCAGCTTTTGGTTTTAAAATGGTTTTTGAAGAAATCAGTTATATGATATATTTTATAGTGTTTTTAATACACAGCATTGTTTTCTTCTTGATTTTAAGGAAAATAAAAAACTCTACTTTAATAAAATATCAAAATGAAAAGCCATCTAAATGGTTTCATTTAAAAATTATTGTTTTTTCGGTTTTCTCACTGTCACTGATGTTTTTAGGAATCAGAGGTCGTATTGAAAAAAAATCGCCCATAAAAGTTGGCACAGCTTATTTTTCAAACTATGCTTTTCCTAATCAACTGGGATTGAATCCGGTATTTACTTTTATCCAAAGTTATATCGACAAATTAAATCCCGAAAACGAAACTTTACATCTTATGGATAATCAGACTGCTATACGTTTAACGAATCGTTATTTGAAAATCAATAATTCGATACCTTTTGTACGTGAAATAAAATCCGAATCAAATCCGCTGAAAGCCAATGTAGTAGTAGTAATCATGGAAAGCATGTCGGCCGGAAAAATGAAAAGATTTGGTAATCAAAACAATCTGACCCCATTTTTAGATAGTATTGCAAATCAGGGATATTGCTTCAATAATTGTTATTCAGCTGGAATTCATACATTTAATGGCATTTTTTCAACTTTATTCTCCTACCCTGCCCTACTTAAACAACATCCTATGAATGCCACAGAGATTCCTAAATTTACAGGCTTTTCAAATACACTTAAGAATTTAGGCTATCAAACAGCCTATTTTACAACTCATGATGAGCAATTCGATAATGTTTCCGGTTTTCTGCATGCCAATGGATTTGAGAAAATTACATCGCAAAAAGACTATCCTTCGTCTGCTATTTTAAGCACGCTGGGTGTACCAGATCATTATATGTTCCATTTCGCATTACCTATTCTGAATCAACTAAATGCTAACAAAAGACCTTTTTTTGCAGCATTTATGACTGCCAGCGATCATGGCCCATATATTATTCCTGAAGATATTCCTTTCAAACCAAAAAATAAGGACATTAAATTGGGAATTGTTGAATATGCCGATTGGTCTATCAGTCAATTTATTGCAGAAGCTTCACAACAATCCTGGTTTAAAAATACAATTTTCGTTTTTCTTGCTGATCATGGAGCTGTAGTTGGAAGCAATGTGTATGATATGCCACTAACTTACAATCATATACCATTTATCATATATGCACCAGAAATAATTAAAGAAGCTAAATCTATAGAAAATTTTGGTGGACAAATTGATGTTTATCCTACTGTAATGGGTTTATTAGGAATTACTTACATCAATAATACTGCAGGAATTGATTTATTGAAAGAAAAACGTCCATATATGTACTTCTCAGCTGATGACAAAATTGGCTGTGTAAGTGATTCTCTCTTTTACATTTACAGAACAAATGGTAGCGAAAGTTTCTATAAATACAAAAATCAGGATACAAAAAATTACTTATCTGATTATAAAAATACTGTAAAAGAAATGAAAGATTACAGTTTTAGTAATCTGCAGGCTTCGCAATGGATGATAAATAATAAGAAAACGAAATAAAAAAACTATTTCAACTCAGCTTTCAAAAACTGAGCGGTATAACCCACATTTTTCTTGCAGATTTCTTCAGGAGTTCCTTCTGCAACTATCATTCCACCTTTCTTCCCACCTTCGGGTCCGATATCGATAATATAATCTGCGACTTTTATTACATCCAGATTGTGTTCAATTACCACAACCGTATTTCCTCTATCAACCAGCTTATTAAGCACATCCAGCAATACACGAATATCTTCAAAATGCAAGCCAGTTGTGGGTTCATCTAATATATACAAGGTGTTTCCAGTATCTTTTTTCGACAATTCGGTTGCAAGTTTTATTCTTTGTGCTTCACCACCCGATAGTGTGGTAGATTGCTGTCCTAGCGTAATATAACCCAATCCAACATCACGTAAAGTTCTGATTCTTTGCAAAATAGAAGGAATGTTTTCAAAAAACTCAACTGCCTGATCAATATCCATATTCAGTACATCGTTTATGGATTTTCCTTTATATCTAATTTCTAAAGTTTCACGATTGTAACGTTTGCCACCGCATTCTTCACAAGGAACATACACATCGGGCAGAAAATTCATTTCGATGGTTCGCAAGCCAGCACCTCCGCAAGTTTCGCATCTACCTCCTTTTACATTAAAGGAAAAACGGCCAGGCTGATAACCTCTGATTTTGGAATCAGGTAAAGCTGCGTATAATTTGCGGATATCATCAAATACACCTACATAAGTTGCTGGATTAGAGCGAGGTGTTCTACCAATAGGCGATTGATCAATTTCAATAACTTTATCGATATTTTTAATACCTTCTATGCTTTTATAGGCTAATGGATTTTTATCGGAACGATAAAAATATTTGCTTAAAATCGGATGCAAAGTTTCATTTATCAAACTAGACTTCCCACTACCAGAAACTCCTGTAACACATATAAATACACCCAATGGAATTTTTAAATTTACATTTTTCAGATTATTTCCGCAAGCACCTTTCAATAATAATGAAGTTTCAAATGGTTTTCTGCGCTTTGGAGGAATCTGAATTTGTTTTTCACCTCTCAAATAATCACATGTAATTGTATGACAATTCATTAAATCTTTAGGATTGCCAGCTGCTACAATTTTACCACCATGAATGCCAGCTCCCGGACCAATATCAATAACGTGGTCGGCTGCTAGTATCATCTCTTTATCGTGTTCCACAACAATAACGGAATTTCCTATATCACGAAGATCCTTTAATGCCTTTATCAATCGCACATTATCTCGCTGATGCAAGCCTATACTGGGTTCATCGAGAATATATAAAACACCTACTAGCTTTGAGCCAATTTGAGTAGCCAGTCTGATACGCTGAGATTCGCCACCAGAAAGACTTTTTGATGGCCGATTTAATGTAAGATAATCAATACCAACATCAAGCAAAAAGCTGATACGAGTTTGAATTTCTCTAACTATTTCATATGCAATAGTTTGTTTTCGTTCATCAAGTTTCTCATTAATATTATCAAACCAGGTTTTCAGCTCAATCATATCCATATTAGAAAGCTGAGAAATATTTTTATCTCCAATTTTGAAGTGAAGAGATTCTTTTTTTAAACGGTTACCATTACAATCAGGACAAGCAATTTTATTCATAAAATTATTTGCCCATTTTTGAATACCTTTTGGAGCAGCATCAGTATTTTGATTAGAAATAAAATTTATTACTCCCTCAAAATTAATATTATACGTTGAGGTAACTCCTAAATATTCATTTTTCACTTTCAAAACCTCATCAGAACCATACAAGATATGATACATTGCATCGTCAGGAATCTCTTCAATAGCATCATCAATCGTAAAATTATGCTTTAATGCTATGGCTTCCAATTGTTTGAAAATCCAATTATTTTTAAAAACGCCTACAGGAACAATACCACCCTGCCTGATTGATAATTTTTTATCAGGAATAATCTTATTCATATCCATTTCTGCAATTTCGCCAAGTCCATTGCAATGTTGACAAGCTCCATAAGGCGAATTGAAAGAGAAAGAATTAGGTTCGGGCTCGCTATATGCAATACCAGAAACAGGGCACATCAATAAGCGACTGTAATGTCTAACTTCAGAACTTTCATTTTCCATCACCATCATCATTCCTTTGCCATGTCGCAACGCAGTTTGCACAGCCTGTGATATTCTATGTTCTGAATCTTCAGTTACTTTAATTTTATCTATAACAACTTCAATATCATGTATTTTGTAGCGATCGGCCTGCATACCAAAATTAACTTCTTTAATTTCGCCATCAATGCGAACTTTTAAAAACCCTTGTTTGCGAATCTGCTCAAATAACTCTCGATAATGACCTTTTCGCCCTTTAACAAGCGGTGATAAAATAATAACAGCCTTTTTATTATACTTTTCTCTAATTAATTCAATAATTTGATTTTCTGAGTAACGAACCATTTTTTCTCCACTCTCATAAGAATATGCATCAGCAACACGGGCATAAAGCAATCTGAGAAAATCGTAAATTTCAGTAATCGTACCAACTGTAGAACGGGGATTTTTGCCTGTTGTTTTTTGTTCTATAGAAATAACAGGGCTTAAACCAGTAATTTCATCAACATCAGGACGTTCAAGATTACCAATAAACTGACGGGCATAAGCAGAAAAAGTTTCCATATATCTCCTTTGTCCTTCTGCATAAATGGTATCGAATGCCAAAGAAGATTTACCACTACCGCTTAAACCAGTAATTACTACCAGTTTATCGCGAGGAATGCTAATATCGATATTTTGTAAATTATGTGACCTAGCCCCAAAGATATCAAGGGTTTTGGCATCATTATCTTTCATTTTTATGCCCTTTAAAAAAATAGTTTGCAAAGATAAACAATATTAAAATAAGAAAACCTGTTTGTTATAAAACGAATCATTTTCATATATCAACCAACTATACTTTTTAAATCATATCAACAGATAAATTAATATTTATTTTTATTTTTATTTTTGACTTTAAAATAACCACTCAAAAATTAGAGATTTAAGTATTTCAACAAAAAAAACTAGATTATCTAAATCGAAAAACCAATTTTAAAAAAAATATTTTTTTTAAAACAATTGAATTTCTGACTCTTAAAAAAACCAACTAAAATTAAACTAAATTATTTTAAAAACTAATCAACCATTTTTTAAAAATTGTGTCTATATAATCAGCTTTATATTTTAGATTTAAAAACAATTACTTAGAGTTAAATTAATGTTAATGAGCATAAACAAACACTAAACTTTTAGTTTTATAAACAAAATTGAGGTATTTTTGTAACATGAAAATTTTACTAATATATATAATTTAATTCACAATTTTATCATGAAAAAACTATTTCTATTTTTAGTTGTTTTTTGCATTTCAAACCTATTGATTGCACAAACAACTGTTGTTTTTCACGAAGATTTTGAACTACCTTCGTTGGCTGATAGCGTATTAAACTCGTCAAATCCAGCAGGAGCAGCTCCTTGGGCTATTTCTACTAATTTGCGAAATTCAGGGCTAAGATCTGACTCTACAACAGTTCAGAATTCATCAACAACCTATCTTACTACTAATTCTTTTAGTACCTTAGGTTACAGTAAAGTTTCCCTTAAATTTGCACAAATCTGTAAATTATTAATCCAAGATGGAGGTTTTATACAATACTCTATTGATGGAGGAAATAACTGGATACTAATAACATCAGCTTATTACAAAGGAAGCGGTGTAATGTCAGTTAATAAATTTAATGAATACTCTTATTCTGTTTTATGGAAAGGTGGAGATACTTTAACCAAACCAAATAATAGCTGGTGGACAACAGAAACATTTGATTTATCAACTATTGCGGCAAACCAAGCAGATGTAAAACTCAGATTTTGCTTAACAGATGGTGGCAATGTAGGTAGCGAAGGCAGATATGGATGGCTATTGGATGATATTAAAGTATATGCATCTAATAATGAAATTGATGCACCAAAAATTACATTTAAAAGTCCAGTACTTGCTGACACTCTCTTTATTACCGGACCATTTACTACTCAGGTATATGTTAAAGATTCTTCAGCTATATCTTCTGTAAAATTATTTTACAGCATAAACGGTGGAATTGAAACACAATTGACAATGACCAATATTAGTGACAGTACTTATATAGCAGATTTACCTTCACTAACTTATAATACTTCAGTATGTTACAGAGTTACTGCTTCGGATATTTACAACAATTCATCAAGTTTACCCAGCGGTGGTTGCCAATCATTTATTACATTAAAAGGAGATTCTGCAATTCAGGTTGGAAACACAACTACGATTGGCTTAAACAGCCCTATTTACATAGCAAGCGCTACCAGTACTTATTTATATAGCTATAGCGCATCTATCTATAAGAAAAGTGAAATTATGTCAGGAGGTGTAATCCAATCAATTGCATTCAACAAAGCTGATGCTCAAGGCTATAACCTTGGCAATGCAACTCTTAGGATTTACTTAAAAAGCATTTCGACTGAATTTGCGCCAAATACATATATTGATTATTTGAATTTCAGAAATGGAGCAGTTAAAGTTTATGAAAGCAATACACAAAACCTCAATTTAAATGCAGGATGGCAAACTTTTAATTTCAATACTGGAAGCTTATTTCCATATGCTGGCAACGAAAACCTTATGGTTTTTGTAGAATGGTATCGTCCTGGAAATGCAACTGGTGCTGTCAACTGGTACTATAATACTACATCTGCTTTAGCCAGTGTATTTTATGGAACAGCTCAAACACCAACTTTAAGTAATACTACTGGTCAGCGTGCCAACATTAAGATTAATTTCCAGTCAAGTAACAAAACTTATGATGCAACAGTACTTAATTTTGCAGCTCCTAATACCACTATGACTGCAAACGCAAATGTGCCTGTAAGTATAAGAGTTAAAAACCTTGGTCAGGCTACGCTAACAAAAACAAAAGTAAAATGGTCTTTAGATGGTCAATATCAAGGAGAAGTAAACTGGACAGGCAGTTTAACTCAGGATTTTGTAAGTTTACCATTGAACCTAGGAAGTATAAATGTTGCAGTTGGAACACATATACTGAAAGCATGGACAGAAATGCCTAACGACAGTATTGATGAAAACTCAGCTAATGATACTACAACTTTAAATATTTTTGCTTGTTCTGATTTAACTGGAGTTTACACAATAGGTAATTCCAATTCAAATTTTCCAACTTTTAATGATGCCTTAACAGCATTGAGCAGTTGTGGAATTATTGGACCTGTTACATTCAAAATAAAATCAGGAACATATACCCACCAGCTAATATTGCCCAATATTAATAATACATCAGCGACCAATACAATTACATTTGAATCGGAAACAGGAAATAAAAATGATGTAATTATTCAATATGATGCATTAGGAACATCAGATAATTTTACTATAAAATTTGACGGATGCAAGAACATCAACCTTAAAAACATAACAATCAAAGCTTTAGGGGCTACTTATGGCAGAGCAATAGAATTAGCAAACGGTGCTAATAATAATACAATTGATAATTGTAAAATTGAAATGCAACAGTCAACTTCCTCAACAATTTCAGGAATTTACAATGCAAGTGCTACATTTGAACACCATAACACAATTAAAAACAATGAATTTAATGGTGGATATTACGGAGTTTATTTCTATGGTGCTTCTGCAACAAAAGAAACAGCAAATGTATTTGAAAACAATACATTTAAAAACTTCTATTATTATGCTATGTATTTATATTATCAGGACAGTATTATTGTTAATCGCAATTTTATCACAACACCTATAAATACAACTGCTTACGGTATTTATTCATATTACAATGATAATGCATTAGTTTCAAGCAATACTATAAATATGTCTGCTGCTACTACAAATTATTGCTTATATTTAAGCAATTCAAACAGTACAGTAGGTAAAAGTGTTATAGTAAATAACTTTATAAGTCAAAAAACAGGAACAGGCACTACTTATGGTATTTATGCAACTACTGCTAAAAACACAGATATTATTTTCAATAATATTAATATTACAGCTGGTTCATTAACAGGTGGTTATGGATTATATATAACTGGAGGCAGCTTATTAAATATTAAAAATAATAATATGGTAAATACAGGTGGCGGATATGCATATTATGTATCTACTGTAGCAGCTGTAGACACAAGCAATTTCAATAACTATTTTACAACAGGTACCAATTTAGCATATTGGAGTGGTGCAAAAACATCACTTGCTGCATTACAAACGACAAGTAACAAAGATCAGAATTCAATGAATGTAAATCCTCAATACGTAAGTGTTAATGATTTACATGTTACAAATTTTGCATTATTCGGACAAGGATACGAATTAACTGATATTACTACAGACATTGACAGTAATACACGTGCTATACCTCCATGTATAGGAGCTGACGAATTTATAGTACCTCAAAATGATGCAGGAATTGCGTTGATAAACGCTCCGGCATCGATGATAACTACTTTAAATCAGGATGTTAAAGTTACTTTAAAAAATATGGGTATATCTCCTTTAACATCTGCAACAATATCATACTCAGTAAATGGTATATATTCCAATTCATATTCTTGGACTGGTTCATTATTACAAAATGAATCAGATACAGTTATTATAGATAACAATATATTTGATTTAGGCATTTCAAACATTAAAGTTTGGACTTCGTTACCAAACGGACTGGCTGATAACTTCCCATTAAATGACACACTAACAAAAACGATTTATGCATGCCTAGGTTCTTTCAATGGAACTTACACAATAGGTGGTATAACTGCTGATTATCAGACATTCAGCGATGCTGCTATTGCTTTAAAAAACTGTGGTGTTAGTGGACCAACTATTTTTAACGTTAATCCGGGAACTTATACTGAACAGTTTGTAATTGATTCAATACCTGGCGTTAATGCTTTAAATACTGTAACTTTCAAATCAGTAAATAATGATAGTACGAGTGTTAAGATAATTGCTCCATCTAATACGACAAATAATTATGTTGTTAAGTTCGATAATACAGACTATGTAAAATTTACATCTCTAAGTTTTTCAAATACAACTACTACTGGCAGAGCCATAGAAATTACCAATGGTTCAACAAATATTGAAATTTCAAATTCAGTTATTGAAGTTAGTCAAACTACTACAAGCTCAACTTCATCAGCTATTTATTCATATAATACCATAGAAAAAAATCTTAAAATCAAAAATAATTTAATTTTAGGCGGTTATAATGGAGTTTATTTATATGGAGTAAGTACTTCTTCAAAAGAAATCGGGAACGTATTGGATGGCAATATATTACGCAATTTCTATTATTATGGTATGTATTTATACTATATGGATAGCATAACAGTTACTAATAATTACCTACGCGACAGAAGTTCAAGCACAACCGTATATAGCATTTATGCATATTACAACGATAATGGAACTTATGCATTTAACAATATAATTAATGCTTCAACTACTACTACTTACGGAATGTATATTTATTATGCAAACAATACAGCCGGAAATAGCAAAGTTTACAACAATTTTGTTTCACAGCTTAACGGAACAGGAAGTGTATATGCCATTTATGCTTATTATGGCAAAAATGTTGAGTATTATTATAATTCAGTACTTGTAAATGCTGGAAGCACAACAG
>CAZWRD010000061.1:0-16472 GCA_964636105.1 uncultured Bacteroides sp. | reverse complement strand
CCCGGATATACTTTAAGAGCTTCTTCCAGACATTTCATTGATGCTTTTAAATCTTCTACTTTTAATACATAACTAATTCTTATTTCGTCAGTTCCCTTTCCCTTGGTTGAATAAAAACCAGTAGCAGGTGCCAGCATTACAGTTTCGTTATTATATTCAAAATCTTCCAATAGCCATTGGCAGAATTTATCAGCATTATCGATTGGTAATTTAGCTACAGCATAAAATGCTCCTTTTGGATTCGGACAATAGCATCCTTCCATTTTATTGATAGCTTCAACAACTACATTTCTTCTTGTAACATACTCAGCTATAACCTTATCAAAATATTCTTTTGGCGTATCGCAAGCTGCTTCTGACAAAATCTGACCGAAAGTTGGTGGACTTAAACGAGCTTGAGCAAATTTCATAGCTGTTGTCATCACTTCTTTGTTTTTTGAAATAAAACAACCAATACGAACACCACAAGCACTATAACGTTTTGAAACAGAATCTAATAGAATCACATTATCTTCAATTCCTTCAAGATTCATAGCTGAAAAATGTTGATTTCCATCGTAACAAAATTCGCGATAAACCTCATCAGACATTAAATACAAATCGTGTTTTTTCACAATTTCTTTTAATGATTGTAATTCTTGCTCAGAATACAAATAACCTGTTGGATTATTTGGATTACAAATCATTATAGCTTTGGTTTTAGGAGTAATTAATTTCTCAAAATCTTCCATTGGAGGCAAAGCAAAACCATTTTCAATAGATGAAACGATAGGTTTAACTATAATTCCGGCTTCTGTAGCAAATCCATTGTAATTTGCATAAAATGGCTCAGGAATAATCACTTCATCGCCTGGATCCATACAAACCATAAAAGCAAACAGAATACCTTCTGAACCGCCGTTGGTAACAATAATGTCATTTTCTGTAATATTGATATTGCATTTTTGGTAATATTCAACCAATCTTTTGCGATAAGAGAGAATACCAGCAGAATGACTATATTCTACTACTTTAATATCGGTATTTTTCAAAACATTCAAAGCACCTTCTGGTGTTTCGATATCTGGTTGACCGATATTTAAATGATAAACTTTACGACCTTTTCTTTTGGCTTCATCAGAAAAAGGAACTAACTTTCTGATAGGTGATTCAGGCATATTTTTGCCTTTTGCTGAAATTTTCGGCATATTAAATTGATAATTTGGTTTTTATTAAATTAAAAAATCCCGATAGATTTTCACTATCGGGAGTTTGATTTTTTGTTTATAAAATATTAGTGATTAACAGGTGCAGTGCCTTGATTCAGATTTTTTTCAGGCATTTGTTCAGCTGGTTTTGGCTCAATTTTACCAGCAATATTTAATACAACTCTTTCTGATTTTGCATTAGACATTACTGTAATTTGTTTACCAATTATACCAATTCTGTTGGTATCATATTTAACTTTAATTGAACCTTCTTTGCCAGGCATAATTGGTTCTCTAGTCCAGCTAGGAACAGTACATCCACATGAAGAAATTACATTTGATAAAATTAAAGGTTCTTTACCTGTATTTTTAAATTTAAACTCACAATTACCATCAGCTCCTTGTTGAATTGTACCATAGTCGTGAGTAGTTTTTACAAATTTAATATCTGGTCCATTAGGATTTACAGGAATAGCAGCATCTTGAGCTTTGATAGTAACAATTGCAAAAGCAAACATGATAATTGATAAAATTACTTTTTTCATTTTTTTTTAAAATTTAAAATTATTTATTTAGTTAATTAAGTCGTTGAAAAATGAGTTTACAAATTTATAAAGAAATATTTACGTAAACATCATTTTAATATATTTTAACTTACTAAACAATATTTATGCCAAAATATTTCATTTTAAATATTTTTATAAAAATTATCTACAAACAAATACATAAATTTGATGTTTTAAAAATATCTAACAATAATAAATATCAATATGAGAAATTTCGAATTCTATAATCCAGTAAAAGTGCAATTTGGAAAAGATCAATTAAAAAAATTATCTGCAAACTTATCATCATACAAAAGAATTTTAATGCTATATGGCGGAGGAAGTATTAAAAAAAATGGTGTTTATAAGAAAGTAATTGAAGAATTAAATAATTTTACAATATTTGAATTTGGTGGTATTGAAGCAAATCCTCGCTATGAAACCTCAATGAAAGCAGTAGAATTAATTAAGAATGAAAACATTGAATTTATTTTGGCAGTTGGTGGTGGTTCAGTAATTGATGCTGCCAAATTTATTGCTGCAGCTGCTTTATACAACAATGGTGATCCATGGGATATTTTAGCAAAAAACAAAACCGTAAACAAATCGTTACCAATAGGTTGTGTTTTAACACTGCCCGCAACTGGATCAGAAATGAATATGGGATCTGTAATTACCAGAAATTCAACCAATGAAAAGCTATCATTTCTTTCGCCAAATTCTTTTCCGAAATTTTCAATTTTAATGCCCGAATTTGCAGCATCATTGCCTCAGCGTCAGGTTGCAAATGGAATTGTTGATACTTTTGTACATGTTATAGAACAATATGTTACATACCCTGCTGATGCACCATTGCAAGACCGTTTTGCTGAATCGATTTTAAAAACTTTAATTGAAGAAGGTCCTAAAGTTTACGAAAATCCCGCTGATTACAACGCTATGGCTAATTTGATGTGGTGTTCAACAATGGCTTTGAATGGTACAATCAGCACCGGCGTTCCGAGCGATTGGGCTGTTCATACCATTGGACATGAATTAACTGCATTGTATGAAATAGATCATGCACGCACTTTAGCAATTGTACTTCCGGGTATTTGGAAAGCATTGAGGAATGAAAAGAAAGAAAAATTGCTTCAATACGCTCATAGAGTATGGAATATTTACGGAGGCACTGATAATGAAAAAATTGAAAAAGCCATTCAAAAAACAGTTGACTTTTTTGAATCATTTGGTATAGATACCCAATTAAACAAATATCAACTTGGAAAAGAGTCAATTAACAAAATCGTTGATAGATTAGAAAACCGTGGTTGGAAAGTTTTTGGCGACAGACAATTGGTTACATTGGAAATCGTAAGAAAAGCATTGGAATATCAATTATAAATATTGATTTACAACTCAATATCGGTTGCAAATACAAATTTTGCAGGACCTTGCAGATAAATGTTTTGAAAACATTTATCTGTTTTTTTTTCGAAACTCACCTTTAAATTGCCTCCAAGGGTTTTAATATCTACTTTGTTTACATTTTTAATATTAGAAAAAACCAAAGCAGAAGCAGTTACCCCTGTTCCACAAGCAAGGGTTTCATTTTCTACGCCTCTTTCGTAAGTCCTTACAAAAAGCTGATTATCTTCAATTTGAACAAAATTTACATTCAATCCATTTGGTGCAAATCTTTGGTCGTTTCTGATTGCTTTTCCCAAATTATATACATCAATATCAATAACATTTTCAACAAATTTCACAAAATGAGGCGAGCCTGTATTAATTATGTAAAAATCATCAAACATATCATAATTTAACACATCTGACATTTTAAGTTTTATAGTTTTTTCTTTTCCTGAATCCTCAATAATTTCAGAAGTATGTTCGCCATCAATCGCTACAAAGTGGGCTTTTTGGGTAATTATACCCAAATCGGATGCAAATGCAGTAATACAACGTCCACCATTTCCGCACATACTACTCTCATTTCCATCAGAGTTATAATAAACCATCTTAAAATCATAATTTCTGTCGGCACTTAGCAACATTAAACCATCAGCCCCAATACCAAAATGACGATCGCATAAAAATGCAATTTGGCTATTTGTTAATTCAAATGGATTCAATCTATTATCAATAAGAATAAAATCATTGCCAGCACCATGATATTTTGAAAAATTAAGTTTCATATCTTAATTATGACTTAGTTTTCTTAATAGGAATCAAAGATTGAAAACTGCTGCTTTTTTCAATCAAATAGTAAGAATTTTTATAAACCAGATAAAGTTTGTTGTTTGTATATTCTAAAGCAGCTTCATCAAAATCAAATATTCCAAACAAAACCAAATTGTTATTCATAAATTTATATCCTTTATAATTAATGGGAGATCGCCAAAATTCAGTTTTAATAATATTAGAAGTATTTATTTTGGTTTTATCATTTATAAGCAAAGAATCTAATTTACTATCTTTCTGATTTGTTTTCTGATAATTACCTTTAACTTCAATAAATTTTGTTGATAAATATTCGTCTTTAGCAATCACAATGTCGTTTCCCTCTTCTATTTGCATAGAATCTGAGCCATATGTTGAGTTACTAGAATCGGTATCAGAAAGCGAGTTATAATCTGAATTTCTTTTTGCTTTATCATATTTAATAGTTGTTTTATCTTTTTTTACCTCTGTATTATATTCAGAATCAGAGAAAGAATCAACAACTTCTTTATTTTTGTCATCCTTACCCGAAAAAGTAAACCAAATTTTAAAGTCATAATTCTGCATCCACCAAACCACAGCCGCTCCAATAGCAATTCCAATTATAACTCCTATAACCAAATACAAGTATTTGCCATTTTGTCCCATTATACTTTTTTATATTAAAACGATTTGCAAAAGTAGTTATTTTTTTGATGAATTTTCCTTTATTTCTGCATTTTTTCCCAAAGCTTTTTTCCTTCTTTACGGGTGAATTTCAGTATTTCAGCTTCATCAACATTCAATACTTCTTTGTTTTTCATAATTAGATTTCCGTTTGAAATTAATGTTTCTACATGATTAGAATTAAATCCGTAAACAAAATGTGAAACAAAATTTGATGCTGTGATTTCAGTTGGCGAATCGTAATTTAAAATTACCAAATTATTATCGGCATCACCACTTAATTTATTATCAGCAATGTAATTATGAACATTTCTGAATCTGTTATAAGTATCAGAAGGCGAATTATATTCGTTTCCAGCACCTGACAAAAATACAGATCTGGCACTTTGAAGCATATCACTATGCATACCATCTGTTCCGAGCATTATTCTATTACCCAAGCCCTTACTATTAAAATAACCAACTCTATTGTTCTGATTACTTTCCATATTTTGCACTATCCAGCTTTTCGATTCAGAAATTATTTTTCTTTCATTATCTTCTAAATATAAACAGTGTCCTAATATAGTCTTTTCAAAATCCAAAGCGCCAAATCCATTTAATCTTTCTACAACTCGTTTTTGATAGTTTAACAAACTATGCTTTTGATCATAATCATCTTCGGCAACATGTATATGAATACCTGAATTGTGTTTTTGTGCCAGCTCCACAGCATGTTTGATTGTATTATCTGAAACAGTAAAACTTGCATGCAATCCTACCAATCCTTGTTTTTTGCTCAAATAAGCATCAGTTTCCAGCAAACCTTCTTCTGCCTTTTTCAATCCATCTCTATCTGTAATTTCGTAACAAAGCAAATGCGATATTCCTATTTCATCGAAAGCATCGGCAATAATATGTAGCGATTTATTTATGTAATTAGGTGAGGCATGATGATCAATTACAAAACTGACACCGTTTTTTGCACATGCAATAGCTGTAGCCAATGCACTTGCTTTAATCATATCTTTATCGAGACATTTATCTAGTGTCCACCAGATATATTGCAATACTTCATAGAAATTTTCCGGTGATTTTTTTGGAGCTCCCATACCTCTTGCTAAAGCAGAATAGATATGGTGATGCCCATTTGCAAATGCATGTGTTACAATCTTTCCTTTACAATCAAGGGTTTCAGATACTTTTATATTTTGTGGTTTCGATTTATAAAAATGTATTTTCCCTTTTATTCCGGGTTCTACCAGAATATCTGTATTGTTAAATGACAATGTTTTGTAATCAACATAAGTGCAATTTTTTAAATAAATCATAGTTTTGCTTTTTAATTAGTTTTCAATTCATTCTTTTTCTTTGATATGATTATTAATCCTATGAAAGTTATAATTCCGTTATAAATCAATAATTCGAAACCAATACTACTCCCGAACCATTTCATTGAATTTTCGCTGATGATATAACAAATTATTGGCGAAAGAATGGCTATTGCAGGTACTAATCTGTCTTTTACTCCATATTTTGTAAACAATCCAAAAGTGTATAATCCCAATAAAGGACCATAAGTATAACCTGCAACGGTAAATAGTTTATCAATAACAGCTCTGTCGTTGATAGCTCTAAATACTACTATAACCAATAGTAATAATAAAGCAAAGCCCAAATGTACATAATATCTGATATTTATCTTTTGTTTTTCGCTCAACTTATTAGTCTTTTCCAAACCCAAAAAATCGATACAAAACGAAGTGGTTAAGGAAGTAAGTGCTCCATCGGCACTTGGATAGGCTGCCGAAATTAATCCAATAACAAATACCAATCCAGCTATGGGTCCTAAATAATTTATTGATATTATTGAAAACAAATCATCGGTACGGGCTGGCATTGCAATGCCTTTGGTGTTGGAATATATCAATAAAATAGCACCTAAAAACAAAAAAAGAAAATTTACAAATACCAATATCACACTAAATGTCAACATGTTTTTTTTGGCATCTTTCAGATTGCGACAACTCAGATTCTTTTGCATCATTTCCTGATCGAGCCCAGTCATTACAATAGTGATAAACATACCGCTCATAAATTGTTTGAAGAAGTGTCGTTTGCTGCTCCAATCGGTATTTATAACATTCGAATATTCAGAATTAATAACATTTGAAAACATTTCGCCAAAGCCAATATTTAGTTGTTTTACAATTATAACTATGGTAAGAATCAATGCTCCGAGCATAAATGTAGTTTGAAGGGTGTCAGTCCAAATAATGGTTTTTATTCCTCCTTTGAGCGTGTATAAAATGATAAGTAGAATAAACATCGAAACCGTAAAACCAAAAGGAATATTCCATGCATCGAAAATAAACACCTGCAAAACATTAACAACTAAAAACATTCGGAATGAAGCTCCAATAACCCTAGACAATATAAAGAAAAAAGCTCCGGTTTTGTACGACCAAAAGCCAAAACGCTTTTCCAGATAAGTATATATAGATGTGAGATTAAGACGATAATACATGGGCATTAAAACATTGGCTATAATTATGTAGCCAAAGAAATAACCAAATACGACCATCAGATAGGAAAACTGAGTATCTTTAACCCAACCTGGAACCGACATAAATGTTACACCAGACAAGGATGCACCTATCATACCATAAGCGATTACAAACCAATGCGATGATTTGTTCCCCCGATAAAAAGCATCATTATCGGCTTTGCGAGAGGTAAACCATGTAATCATAAACAGCAATAGTGTATATGCCAGAAAACTAATCAGTATTAATTGTGGTGTCAAAATTTTGTGTTTTTTTGAGTTTATTATTGTATTTTTGCGAAGGCAAAGGTAATAAAAAAACAAAATGCCTTTGCAGTTTCAGATATTATAACAAAATAAAAAATAGTGGAAAACTATCCTTCTAAGTTACTCGAAAATGCGGTGAATGAACTTTCGAAACTGCCTGGTATTGGTAAAAAAACAGCTTTGCGGTTGGCTTTACATTTGTTGAAACAAGATGAAGCCGATGTGGAAAATTTCGGACATGCTGTGATTAATCTTAGACACGATATTTGCTATTGCAGAAATTGTCATAATATTTCGGACAGCGATATTTGTGAAATTTGCAGTAATCTGAAAAGAAATCATTCATTTTTATGTGTTGTTGAAGATATTAGAGATGTGATGGCTATTGAAAACACTTCACAATTCAACGGAGTTTATCATGTTTTGGGAGGTATAATTTCGCCCATGGAAGGCATTGGTCCTTCTAATCTGAATATTGAATCATTAACAAATAAAGTTGCTACAGGAAATATTATCGAAATCATCATGGCTTTGCCAGCTACAATGGAAGGCGACACCACCAATTTTTACATCTATAAGCAATTGAAAGATTTTGATGTAATTATTACCACAATAGCCAGAGGCATAGCTGTAGGTGACAATCTGGAATATACCGACGAAATTACACTAGGGCGTTCGATTATTAACCGTATGCCTTACGATAGCGGATTTAAGAAACAATAGTATTTTATAATCATTCTTTTTCTACTTACATTTGCAATATTAAATTATAAAAAAATGAATTCAATAGAAGTGTGTTTTACACCCAAATTATATAGCGAAATTATTACCAAAAACAACTTTATAGTGGTGATGGTAGATATTTTGCGTGCCAGTACCTCAATTTGCGCTGCCTTTGCCAACGGAGTTGAAAGTATTATTCCAGTGGCGTCATTAGACGAAGCCCGCGAATATAAAGAAAAGGGGTTTCTGGTGGCTTCGGAACGAGAAGGAGTCGTTTTAGGTTTTGCCGATTTTGGTAATTCTGCTTTTAACTTTATGACAGAAGCCGTTGTAGGAAAAACCATAGCTTATAGCACAACCAATGGCACCCAAGCTATTGAACTGGCAAAAAATGCTGATGGACTCACGGTAGGTTCGTTTTCCAATCTGGATGCACTTAGCAAATGGCTTAGCGTGCAACAAAAAAATGTAGTGATATTGTGTGCAGGATGGAAAAACAAATTCAATCTGGAAGATTCAATATTTGCAGGAGCTCTTACCGAAGAACTATTAAAAACCAATGCATTTGAATGCCATTGCGATTCGGCTGAAGCTGCCATTGACTTGTGGAGTATTGCTCAACAAAATCCGCTTAAATACATTCAAAAAGCTGCTCATAGAGAACGACTACGTAAACTAGGACTAGATGATATTCTTGAATATACTTTCGAGCTAAATACCACCCAAGTAGTACCTATACTTTTAGATGGAAAACTGAAAAACATATTGTTTTGACAAATAAACTGACAAAATAATTTTAGCTCTCTTTAAGATGATTATAAATTGGTAAACGCTTTTTCGCAACAATTTATCAATCAATATCAGCAGAATTCTCATCACTACCCCCATTTTCAGTACTATCCTTTTTGTGAAAATATGTATGACAAGTATATGATTTTGTGATTTTTATTTTTGGTTTAGGAAATTTCTTTTTATAAGATTCAGCATACTTTGGATCTTTTAAAAGATGTTCCATAAAAATACCATAAATAGGTAAAGCGGTTTTGCAACCTTCACCAAGTTCTGAAGTTCTAAAGTGAACACTTCTATTATCTGCACCTACCCAAGATGCTCCAATTAGGTTGGGCGTAACGCCTACAAACCAACCATCTGAATGATTGGAAGAGGTACCCGTTTTCCCTCCAAAATCTGTTTTATTATCGCTAAACAAATCATGTTCAAACAAATTTTGAGTTGTACCTCCGGGCTCATGTAATCCACCCTGAAGCATCACAGACATCAGAAAAGCAGTTTCTTCAGAAATTACTCTTTCTTTTTTTTGTTGCATTTCATATAAAACTTTTCCCTTTCTATCAGTAATTTTCGTTACTAAAATTGGTTCAATACGATAACCCTCATTCAACATCGGACAATAAGCTGTGATTAATTCCATTAAAGAAACATCACTTGAACCCAAACAAACCGATGGGACATCTGCTAATTTTGATTTAATCCCCATTTTATTGGCATATTCTATAACTTTTTGCCAACCCATTTGCTGTGTTAACTGTACTGCTATTGAATTAATTGACTTTGCAAAAGCATATTTCAAAGTAACACTTGAGCCAGAAAAACTATATTCCGCATTTTGAGGAGACCATGTTTTATTTACACCTTTTTCAACATATTTATAGGTTACCGGCACATCGTTCATTTTATCGCAAGGACCCCAACCATTTTCTAAGGCGGCTGTATAAACAAATGCTTTAAATGTAGAGCCTGGTTGGCGTTTCGATTGACTTACATGATCAAACTTAAAATCATCAAAATTTATACCACCCACATAGGTTTTAACATAACCTGTAACTGGATCAAGTGTAATAAAACCCGCATGTAACAACGAATTATAATATTTTATCGAATCAATTGTACTCATCAACGTATCTCTGTCGCCATTATAGGTAAATACCTTCATTTCGCGTGGCTTGTTTAAGTACAATTCTACAGAATCTTTATTATCAGGAAATTGCTTAATCAGATTTTTATAATAACGGGTCTTTACGAGAATTTTATCTACAAAATCTTCAATTTCTTGATTATTTTCTTTACGCCATGGATTTTCGCCCTGCCAATGTTCAAAAAAACGTTTCTGAATTTTCTTCATATGCTCAGTAACAGCATTTTCGGCATGTTGCTGCATACCCAGATCTAAGGTTGTATAAATTTTTAATCCATCTTCATATAGATTCAAGTTATTTTCTTTAAGCCATTTTTTCAGATAATTACTTACAGCTTCTCTGAAATAAGGTGCTTTTCCATCATAATTGTTTTCAACTTTATAATTCAAATGAATTGGAATTTTGCTAATTGAATCAAATTCAGATTTTGTAATTTGCTTGTATTTAACCAATTGCCCTAAAACAGTATTTCTACGATCAAAAGCACGATTGCGATGTACCAGCGGACTATAATAAGTTGGTGCTTTAAGCATACCTACCAAAAGTGCTGATTGTTCGATATTTAGTTGCGATGGCTTAATATTAAAAAAAGTGTGAGCTGCTGTTTTAATACCAAATGCATTGCTACCAAAATCTACTGTATTGAAATACATCGTCAAAATCTGATCTTTATCGTAAAACAATTCTATCTTTAAAGATGTTACCCATTCTTTAGCTTTATAAATCACCATTTTAACACCTGGAATTCTACCTAAAACCCCACGAGAATAATTCTGACGTGTTTTAAAAAGATTTTTTACCAATTGTTGGGTAATTGTACTGCCTCCACGTTTATCGCCCTTAATCATATACCAAAACACCGAAAATGTAGCTTTCAGATCAACGCCATGATGTTCATAAAAACGAACATCTTCGGTATTAATCAGGGTTTTTATCATAATGGGCGAAACATCGCTCAATTTAACAGGCGTACGGTTTTCGTCAAAATATTTACCAATCATCTTACCATCAGCAGCATATAACTCCGAAGCTGTTTTTTGCTTAGGATTATTTATCTGACTCAGTTTAGGTGATTTTCCAAATAACCAAAGAAAGTTCATATCAATCATTCCCAAAATAATGATAATCACAAGAAAGAAATGCAAAATACGCAATCCCAACTTCTTATACCAAGCCCATTTTTTGGGAACATAGAAAATGAATTTAATAAGAATAATTAATTTAGAGAAAAGAAATTTAAAAAACTGTAAAATTTGTTTAAAAAAAACCTTCATTTTTATTATTTAATAAGTTGATTTAATGCGGATAATCGTTGTAATAAAGTGGGATGTGAATAATGAAAGAAAACATAAACCGGATGCGGACGTAAATTACTTAAATTATTTACCGACAATTTTTTTAAAGCATCAGCCAAGGGTTTTGCTGCATAATTTTCTGCTGCAAACTTATCAGCTTCATACTCATGTTTACGCGATAAAACATTCATAGCCAAACCCAATATCATTGATAACGGACTATATAAAATTCCAAACACAATAATAGAAATATGAAAAGATTGAGGTGTTCCCAATGATTCTGATAAAACAGGATTGCTTATAAACCATGATAAAATATACAGCATCATTGCAGTTTCAATCAACGAGATAATTATGGTTTTGATAGTATGTTTCTTTTTATAATGACCCACTTCGTGAGCCAATACAGCCACAAGTTCTTCTGTAGTATGATCTTTTATCAAAGTATCATAAAGAACTATTCGTTTTTTAGAACCTAAGCCTGTAAAATACGCATTGGCTTTATTAGAGCGTTTTGAACCATCAATTACAAAAATATTTTTTAGTTTAAAACCTGTTTTATTAGCAAATACTTCAATTGCCGAACGAAGCTCACCATCTTCGAGTGGAGTTTGTTTATTAAAAAGCGGTACTATAATGTCAGAATAAAACATACTGAAAAAGATAGAAATGATACTGAAAACCAGCCATGCTATCCACCAGAAATTATCTCCGGTTTTGCTGTAAATAAATATAAACAATGCCAATAATCCACCACCAAGTACTATTGCCAATAACCAGCCTTTGAGTTTGTCAAAAATATAAGTTTTGACAGTAGTATTGTTAAAACCAAACTTTTGTTCTATCACAAAAGTATCGTAAATACCAAAAGGTGTGTTTAAAATATCAGCGGCAAAACCAATAATTCCAAAGAAAATAAGTGCCATTAAAATCGGATTGTCAGTAAATTGTCTAACAAAGTTATCAACAAATGCAAAACCACCAAACAAAAGCATCAGCATCATGGCTGCAAACGATAAAGAAGAAGTGAGTAAGGAAAACCGCTGATTTACTTTCTGATAATCCTGAGATTTTTTATACTTTTCAGCATCATAAATACCTTGCAATTCCTTAGGTAACTCATTACTCCAATATGTTGAATTCAAATAATCGAGTAATCGTTCCAAAAGGAAATCGAATACCAAAATAGAAATTATTATTATAAAAATAGTTTGTGCCATTAAGCTTGTAAAGTTTTAAAAGTTCAAAAGTTCAATTTTATTATTCATCACTCATCATTAATCTTTCATATTGCTATGCATAGCCCATTATTTTATAAGTCAGATAACCAACCCATTCGTGAACCATAGCATCCCAATATTCAAAACTATCGAGATGCGGAACAAAAAGATGATCGAAATTATAGATTCTTCTACCTGTAATTTTGCAAGTTGGGTAAACCACTGTTGGTAAACCTACTTTATCGAAACAGGCCTTGCTTCTTTTCATATGCAAAGTAGTGGTAATTAATAAATAATTTCCTCCTGCCGGAAAAACATTTTCAAGTATTTTTTTTGAATTCACAGCATTTTGATGTGTATTATCCGATAGCGAATCAATTAAAATATCCGATTCAGGAATATTTACTTTCAACAAAAAATCTTTAATAAAAGCCGCTTCATACTGATCGCGGTAAAGCAAATGACCTGGACCTCCACTCACTAATATCTTCTTTACCTTGCCCGATTTATATAAATCTATTGCTTGCAAAAACTTATCTGTATTTGATCTGAAAATTACCCTTTTCAGATTGTAATCATAATTTGCCAAACCTCCTCCTAAAACAATAGCAGCTTCATATTGAGGCAATAATGATTCATTTGCAGGATAATTTACTTCCCACATCCGCAAAAATTCATCACAAATCATACGGTTCGAAAACAAATAAAAAACGATTAATGATGTAAGAAATAGTTTCCTTGCATGTTTTTTATTTTTCATAAAAAATGCAATAATCAATGCAGTAAATATCCAGAATAAAGGATTTAACAGATATGATAATACTTTAGATAATACGAAAAACATTAATAACCTCCGTTTCTTTTTCTTAAAAACCACTCAGCTGAGAGCAAACCCAAAATCAAAAAGAAAATCCATGACAAATTGATTAAATCATCATATTTTTTCTGAGTATATTTTACAACCTTAATGTCTTCCCTTGTTTTGAGTAAATCACTAAGCTTGTCAATATCTGATGGATATATCATTTCTCCTCCACTTTGTTTTGCCAGATTATAAAGCAACTGATGATTTGCAACCGTATTAAGATATTCGGCATCAAGTGCAGTAACTGAAAACGAACCATTTTGCGTAAGTGTTTTATTTTTAAGCTTTACTATTGCCTGAAATTTATAATCTCCCTGAGGAAAAATTCCGGCATTGAGATGATATGCATTTGAAGTTCTGTTAAACTGATAAGTAAACTTTTTGCCCTGACTATTGAAAATAGTAAGATTTACATCAGCTTCATTAATCAATTCATAACTATCGTTATATAATTCGGCATCAAATTCAATCTGCTGATTTTCATCAAAAACAGCGGGAATACTTACTTTAAACAAACCTTTTTCAATTCTAACAGCAAGGTATTGAACAGTTTTGGTAATCAATTCGTCGAAAGCATCTGTATTGTTCTTTTGAGCATAATTAGCCAGTTTCCATCGCCACAAACCTTCGCCTGCAATTACTCCGTTTTTGCCTCCCATATTCTGATTAAAAACGATCAAAGGCTGATTTGTTGACACATTCCCGATTTTTTGCATCAGCAATGGTTCTGCCGATGTTGAAATTTTATAATTTCCGTAAAATGAAGTTAAGGGAGGAAAATAATTCAGCATTTTTTTAGATTCGTCAGAAACAGTAAAGTATGGAAATTCATTTACTGCAAAAGGCAATGCATCGTTAAATGCCTGATTTTTCGCAGCAATACTTAAGCCTGTATTGGCTGCATTAAATTGATTAATATTGCTCTGTGCCCCCAAAATGTACAATACCGGAATATTTGCTTTTTCGAGATCGGCAAATACTTTTCCCATCACATTATTCACAGAGGGCAATTGATGCATAATTATCAGATTATAATCAGTAACTGATTTCGTAAATTCATTAGCCAGAGCAACCTGAACATCATAATTGCGGTTGTTTTCGAGCGTTTGTTTTATTGCCGAAATATCGGGATGAGGAGCTGCTGCAAGAATTAAAATCTTTTGGCGGGCATCCAAAACTTCAATAAAAATATCTTTACGATTATTGCTTAAAGTAATTTCATTTTCAATCGGACTAAGACTTATGCTATATTTTTGCAATCCACTTTCTTTGGCTTCGGTTGTAAAATTGATTGTTTCGCTGTATGAATCAGATGTGATATTGATATTTTTATTAAAAATTTCTTTAGCACCTTTATTTACACGCAGTTTGGCAGTTTTACCTTTTGCTTTATTGGCATTAACAATTATCTGAAGCGGAAATGTATTTCCGAGATAGGTAATTCTGTTGTAATTAAGTTTTTGTATTAATAAATCTTTACGTACTAAGGTATCGCCCAATGCAATGGTAAAAACCGGAGCCTTAAGTTTTCCGGCAGTATATAGCGGATTACTGCCTTTATTGTATATACCATCGCTGGCTAAAATTAAAGCACCCAAATTCCGATTGGTATAACGGGTAATTAATTCGTCGAAAACTGAAGATATATCGGTTTGTTTTCCATTGTAATCGATTGACAGATTTTCTTTTACTTTATCATCGAAATTAAAAGTTCTTACATCGTAGGTTTTACTCAGATCGTTTATTAACTTCTCAAGTTTTTGCTTGTATTCATTCTTATAAAAGGATGAATCTTTATGAATAATAATAGATTGCGAATTATCCTGAGCTAAAACAATTATCGGTTTTTCGTTGGTTTGTTTGGTAATTTTTAATAACGGACTTAATAACAGAAAAGTGATAACAAATATAGAAGCAAAACGCAGAATTGCCAATATTTTAGTCAATAATGGCGAAAAATCCATGCGCTTATTCCTGTAATACATTATTGCAGCATATAAACCTCCTGCAATAAAACAGAATACTATCATCCAAAGAGGATATTCCGTGCTGATATTCAAATTGCTATTATTAAAAATTAGATATTAAAAAAAGAAAAAATGCCCTTGTTTAAACTTATTAACAAGGACATTTTAAAAATTATTCTATGTGTTCATTGCGCCACAAACATTAATAACTTGTCCGCTAACATAAGAAGATAAATCGCTGCCTAAGAACAAGCAAAGGTTAGCAACATCTTCAGGTTTTCCGGTGCGTCTTAAAGGGATGTCTTTAATCCATCCTTCTTTGATTTCGGGTGGCAATTGAGCAGTCATTTCAGTTTCGATAAAACCGGGAGCAACTGCATTGCAACGGATATTACGTGAGCCTAATTCCTGAGCTATTGACTTGGTAAAACCAATAATACCTGCTTTAGAAGCAGAGTAATTAGATTGTCCGGGATTACCCGAAACCCCAACTACTGAACTCATATTGATAATAGAACCAAATCGTTGTTTCAGCATCACTTTCTGAACAGCTTTTGTAAGATTGAATACAGATTTCAGGTTTACATTCATAACCATATCCCAATCGTTTTCGCTCATACGCATCAATAAGCCATCGCGGGTGATACCGGCATTATTAACCAAAATATCAATTTGTCCGAAATCGGCAGCAACATCGCTTATGAGTTTTTCAGAAGCTTCGAAAGAAGCCGCATTTGAAGCATAAGCTTTCGCTTTAATTCCCATTCCATTCAATTGGTTTTCCAAAGCAGTTGCATTTTCGTCGATAGCAAGATCAGAAAAAGCAACATTAGCTCCATTAGCAGCATAACATAAAGCAATTGCTTTACCAATCCCTCTTGAAGCTCCTGTAATTAAAGCAGTTTTTCCTACTAATAAATTCATTGTTTGTCGAATTAAATTTGATGCAAAGATAAGAAAAATCTTTGGAGTTATCAGGTTGTTGAAATTTTGCAAAATACGGGACTTCTAAAAATTGCTTTTTACTCATGAGATATTTTATTTTAAGCGGTATTCGTGATTCGCTATCGCTTA
>CAZWRD010000060.1:0-16774 GCA_964636105.1 uncultured Bacteroides sp. | reverse complement strand
AAGAAGTACCTGATATTAAGAAGGGAACAACAACGATAATTGGAGCTGGTGTTTCTACTGGTCATCAATGGATATGGGGCGGATTTACACTTGATGTTTATGGAGGTGCTGGTTTCTTAAGTGCAAGTAGCTCTGGAGATATTACTGGTGGGTTAGCATTTGGTGGTTTTTGGCCAGTTTTAGGAGTTGCTATTGGTTATTCATTCTAAATGAATTACATATATAAAAAAGGCTCTCAGTTTATTTTGAGAGCCTTTTTTTTATTTTCTGTTAAAATTGGTGTTGTACATCGAACTGTCTGAATTGCCTACTTTTACATAATATTGCCAAGTAATATAATCTTTGTTTACATAATTTCCAACACCTTCAATGGTATTACCATTTAGGGTTTGTTTGGGTAAAATCAAAGATTTTCCATTTACTTTTACATATGCTATTTGATTTAATCCTGCAAAATTCTGTATTTTAATTTTATCTTCTGAGTTTCCATCAATACTTATTTCGCAATCAAAATACATCGTTTTTGATATTGGGACTTCTGTTACGGTCCAAGAACCCAAATAATCATTTCGAGTAATTGTAACTTCTTGATTATTATCAATTTTTTCGCATGAAATTATTGTGAATGAAAAAATGATTAAAAGTAAATACTTGTATGTTTTTAAAGTTTTCATTTTTTGATATATTTTTAATTCATTTGAGATTTATGCAATATTTGTGCCATTAAGTGGGGGTAAGTATTAAAACTAAAAAAAAAGAGTTCAAAAGTTTTTCACTTCGAACTCTATTAATGTTATAAAGTAAAAAACTCTATTTTATTACATAATTGTCAACCACCCATTTTGCAAAAGGAAAACTGCAAGTAAATGCAGGTGATACTGCATTTAAAACATGAATGGTATTGTTATCACCTTCTACAACAAAATCCATTACGAGTTCTTTTGTCTGCTTATTAAGTAATTGTGCTCTGATACCAGGTTTTCCCCATTCATCAAATCCTTTTACATCAAGTTTTTTAACCAAATTTTCAGCTAATCCGGCAAAGTATTTCATGTTGTATTTTTTTATTTCATCAATAGCTAGACTTCTGAAACCAAATGCATTAGATAAAAACAAACGGGCTTCCCATGTTAAAACATTAAAGGCTTCACTTGCACTAAACTGATCAAATCCTTGGTAATTTTCTCTCCAAAATGCTGGCATTGAAGTGGGTCCAATTTTTACACTACCATCAACTGTAACCGTAAAATGAACACCTAAAAATGGATTTTTTAAATTTGGAACTGGATATACATTAGTAGAAACGGGTTTATCTTTACCATGATATTTTAGATAAACTCCTTTAAACGGAATGATTGTATATTTTTCTGAAAATCCAAAATCTTTAGCAACTTTATCGGCATATAAACCTGCTGAATTTATTAGTTTGGTTGCCGAAATCAAATTTCCTTTAGTTGTTTTTATTGTATTTCCTTCAATTCTCGATTCGTATCCTTCTCCGAAAAAGAATTCAACCCCTTTGCTTTTTAGCTCATTTTTAATAGCTTGATTCACTTCAACAGGATCAACAGTTGCTGTATTTGGTGAATATAATGCATGTTTAAAAGTTTTTACATTAGGGTCAATCTCAAATAATTCATTTTCATCAATTATTTTTACATCTACTCCATTGGTTTTCCCTCGTTTATCCAACTCAAAAAGCGATGGTAACTCGCTTTCATCCTTAGCAACTACAACTTTTTTACATTCATTAATTTTTAAATTATTAGCATAACAATATTCTCTGAGTTGTTTATTGCCATCTCTGGTAAATTTTGCTTTGAGCGAATCGGCTGTGTAATAGAATCCTGCATGCAAAACTCCGCTATTTCTACCACTGCTATGATATGCTACATCTGCTTCTTTTTCCAATACAGCAATTTTTGAGTTTGGAAATCTCATATTCAATTCTCTGGCAATAGCCAATCCAATAATTCCGCCACCAATAATCAGATAATCGTAAGTCATATTATTAGAAATTAATTAATTGTATAATAAAGTATTTGCTTTTTAAAAAATGTTTGATTAATAAACAATTATTTCTTAAAAAAGGCTTGAATGCAAAATTAATATTTAATTTTAAAAATCCTGACTAATTTCATATTTTCCCATTTTATTTCATTTGATTTTGATAAAAAACTTAGTGTTTAAGTTTTAGATAAACATGGTTTAAGCATAATTGTTTTATTTTTTAAATGATATTTTATGAATTTTTAATTCATATAAAATCAGATAGTTGCATAAAAAATGTGTTTTAAACAATATTTTTTTGAAAAATCAGTTATTTAAAACATATTTTTGCATTCATAATTATTTTATCAGATGTTATTAAGAAAAAGTTTTTTAATCAGTCTTTTATTTTTGTTTTCTTATTCTGCTTTTAATCAAGGAATTAAAATTGGAGATTGGAGAGTTCATTTGCCATTGAACAAAATTAAATTTGTAATTGAAGCCGAGAATAAAATTTATGCAGCTACACCATTTAGTGTTTTTTATTATAACAAATCTGATGCTAGTGTAAATCAGTTGAATAAAGTAAATGGTTTGTCTGATGTGGGTATAAGTGCCATATATTATAATAAGGAATATAAAACCGTTATTGTTACTTATAACAATACAAATATAGATTTAATTACAGAGAGTAAAATAATTAATATTCCAGATATAAAAAATAAATCGATTCCTGGAAATAAAAGAATCAATAAGATTACTTCTTCAGGTAAGTATGTTTATTTGTCGTGTGGTTTTGGAATTGTAGTTTTGGATGTTGCAAAAAAAGAAATAAAAGATACTTATATAATTGGTGATAATGGAAACCGAATTGATGTTTTGGATTTAGCTGTTAATGATACTGCTTTATATGCAGCTACCGAATTTGGTATTTATAAAGCAAAGACGAATGCACCTAATTTGGCCGATTTTAATAATTGGGAAAAAGATAGTTCGATCTTAAATTATAATGCAAAATATTCATATATAGCTTTTTTTAATAATAAAATTGTTGTATGCAAAGATCATCTCAATAGCAATTCTGATACCTTGTTTGCTTTTAATGGAAGTAATTGGACTGCATTTGATACTACCTATGTTTATAATCTTACTTTTAATAACGATTTTATTTTAAGTTCAAATTATGGATATGGAGTAGCTTTTAACGCCAATCTCGAAAGAGTTTATTATTTTATTCAAATTGATCAAAAAAACATAAATCCCAATCAAATTATTATGGATAAAGATCATAATTTTTGGATAGCTGACGAAAATAAAGGTTTGATAATGTTTAACGTTGATAATAATAATCATTTATTTATATCGCCCAATAGCCCTTCAGTTAAATATAATTTTGCAATTAAGAAAATAAAAAATGGAATAATAGTTGCTCCTGGTGGTTACGATAATGGAGTTTATAGTAATTCATATATAAAAGCCTCATATCATTTGTTTTCTGATGAAAAATGGAAGAATTATACCAATGAAAATGTTACGGGATTTGATACCATTTTTGATGTTGTTGATATTGTTGAAGATCCAGCAAATCCATCAAAAATATATGCAGCTTCATGGTTTCATGGGTTGATTGAATTAACGGATCATAAGATTACAAATGTTTTAAACGAAACAAATAGTAGTTTGCAACCTATTTATGTTGGAAACAACAGATATTCAATGCGTATAGGTGGAGTAGCTTATGATGAATCGGGAAACTTATGGGTGAGTAATTCTGGAGTTCAAAAGAGATTGTCAGTAAAATACCGAAATGGGAGTTGGGAAGCTTTTGATGTTAACAGTATTGTTAACAACGATATATCAAAAATAATGATTGATAAAAACAATTATATTTGGATGTTGGTAAGAGGGAATAGGATTGCTGTTTTCAATAAAAAACAAAATCAAATTCAGAAAGCTTGGATAAATATAAATAGGGGAAGCGATTTTGCAACCAATGATATCAATTGTTTTGCTGAAGATTTAGATGGTGAAATCTGGATTGGTACAGACAAAGGTGTTAAAGTGATTTATTCACCCGAAAATGTTTTCAAGACAAGTGGTGGAGAAGAATCTTCAGTAAATGCACAAACGATATTGGTTGAGTATGGAGGATTTGTTCAACGTTTGCTCGAGTTTGAAACAGTTACTGTAATCGCAGTAGATGGTGGTAACCGGAAATGGATAGGTACTCAAAAGGCTGGAGTATTCTTAATCTCATCAGATGGATTGCAGCAACTAGCTCATTTCACTACTGATAATTCTCCTTTATTGTCAAATACAATCAATTCAATTGAGATTAATTCAGAAAATGGAGAAATTTTTATTGGTACTGATAATGGAATTATTTCTTATAGAGGTACTGCCACCCAAGGCGAATCTACTTATAAAGAAGTTTATGCTTATCCAAATCCGATACGTCCTGATTATAATGGAATTATTGCAATAAAAGGTCTTGTAGCTAATGCCAATGTAAAAATTACAGATATTGCTGGAAATCTGGTATATCATACAATTGCAAATGGTGGCCAGGCCGTTTGGAATGGTCGAAATTTTAGTGGCACAAAAGTACAAACAGGTGTTTATTTGGTTTTCTGCACCAACGATGACGGTGAAGAAACGATAGTTACCAAAATAATGTTTGTAAATTAATAGGCTGATAATATGCTAATAGCATGTAAGGGAATTGTTCTGCATCATATAAAATATAATGAAACCAGTGTAATTGCTAAAATTTACACCGATTTGTTTGGTTTACAGTCATATATTATTAAAGGGATAAGGGCTTCAAAATCAAAAAATAAATTAAGTCTTCTTGAGCATCTTTCTTTAATAGAAATTGTTGCATATCACAAAAACATGTCTTCAGGATTAAAGACTGTTAAAGAGATTAAAAGCATTTATCGATTTCAGAGTATTCCTTTTGATATTTATAAAAGTTCAATAGCTTTGTTTATTAACGAGATCCTTTATAAATCGCTAAAGGAAGACGATAAAAATGATGTTTTATTTGACTTTCTTTTTCAAAGCATACAGTTTTTAGATGTATGTCATAATAAGTATAGTAATTTTCATTTATTATTTATGTTGCAGTATGCCAAATTATTAGGGTTTTATCCGCGTAATAATTTTGATAAGCAACATCCCTTTTTTAATTTGAATGAAGGAGTGTTTCAGTCAAATATTCCAATGGATGCTGAATTTATTGCGCTTCCATATAGTGAAGTTTTAAATAGATTACAATCATCGAGTTTTGAGAATATGTATGATTTGGAGATCAATTCATATGAACGAAGGTTTATACTTGAGAAGCTTATTTTGTTTTATCGTTTGCATTTAGATGGTTTTGCAATAATAAATTCTCATAAAATATTGCAGGAAATTCTTTAGTTGGAACTCCATGTTTCGGCTTAATAAAAAAATAAATTACAAGTCAAATCTGAAATTTTATCGTAAAACCCATTTATATTATTTCGTAATAGTTGATATATACATCGGATTATATATAAAAGAATGAGCCGGGATAAATACCCCGGCTCAATAACTAAACAATTTATTATGAAAAAAATTACTCTGCAGTAGTGTCTGCATTCTCTTCTGTTGCCGGTGCTTCTTCTGCTACATCTTCTGTAGTTTCAGCAGCTTTTTCGGCAGCTATGGCTTTCGCTCTTTTTTCTGCAATTGCAGCGGCTTTAGCTTCATTGATTTTAGCTTCAGCTTCTAAGCGTTTTTTAAGATCTTCTTTACTTGCTATTTTTTCAGCAGTTTTGTTGTTGCTGATTTTAGCTTCTTTTGCTGCAACCCATTCATTGAATTTAACATCAGCTTGTTCTTGTGTTAAAGCTCCTTTAGCAACACCTTTTAAAAGATGATTTTTCAATAAAACACCTTTGAAAGATAAAATTGCTTTTACGGTGTCTGAAGGTTGAGCTCCATTGTTAATCCATTGTACAGCTTTGTCAATATTGATGACAATTTCTGCTGGTTTTGTAATCGGGTTATAGGTGCCAATTTTCTCTATGAATTTCCCATCACGAGGTGCACGACCATCCGCAATTACAATATGATAAAAAGGCATCCCTTTTTTACCATGTCTTTGTAATCTCATTCTTACTGGCATAAAATTTTGTTTATTAGATTGTTAAACTATTTTTATTAGAATCTGGGTGCAAAATTACTACTTTTTTGCGAACTGGCAAATTTTTTCTAGAAAAAAATCTTAAAATAACCTTAATTTTAAGTGATTTTTCTCTTAATTTCGATAATTATCAGATTTTGAAGCAAAATCATTTTTATATACCTTCTTTTTAGTACGAAAGTGATTTTGCTTAAGTATCAGTTATTCAGTTGTATGCAGTTTTGGGAGTTTGAAATGATTTTTTTTATAAAAAAAATGCCTGATTTTTTTAATAATCAGGCATTTTGGTTTAAGTTGCTGAATTATAGTCCTAAAGCTTCTTTTCCTTGTTCGAAGACAATATCTACTGGAATATTTGCTGTTTTTAAAGCATCCAATTCTTTTTGTAATTGTTCTTTAATAGTTGCGTTATCTTTTAAATATAATAAAGCTCCATCATAGTCGCCATTTCCTTGATAAATCAATATTTTTTCAGCCCATGAATTTACTGCAAGTTTCATTTTTGCAAAATCCACTTTGTAAGTTCCATCTGTATTTCTGGTAAATGCCCCATTACTTTCGAAGAAGTTGAAACACATCATATTGGCTTTGCCATGTGAGCTTGCAGCTCCAAAACGAACTGAACGGAAGATACCAGCCATAAAGGTAACATAGCTATCTTCCACAGTTAATTCTTTAATTTCTCCTTTTTCGATTAACTTATTAACCATATATAATCCAAGTATGTCGGCTTTTGCTTCTTCCCACGAAGAGTAAACATCTTTTAAAGCAGTTCTTACAGCTCCTTTTTTATTAATGGTATTTTTTATACCCAATCCATGAGCTACTTCATGAAACATAACATTATTGAAGAAAGCATCAAATTTTACATTTGCTAATTGATTTGGTTCGATAAGTTTTTGAGCAATTGGCATTAAAATATTATCGAATTTGGCTTTCATTGAATTTTTTAATTGCAATCTTCTGCTACCTTTTTTCAAGTGAACTCTTTCGTCGTTAGGCAGATTTATGGCAATGGTTTTGCTTCCAGAATTGCAATCGCCACCATAAAAAATAGCATCATAAACACCTAAGTCTGATGATGTTCCCGGAACTTCTTTTTTGTATTTTGCATCTACTGGTAAATCTTTTTGTAAAATTGGTAAAAAAGATATGTATTTATCTAATTTTTTACTCCATTCTTTATCTTTAATCAAAACAAATGATTCAAATGCAGCTTTGTAGCCATAAAGTGCATCTTCATAATTTTCAATAGGTCCTACTACAAAATCTATTCCATTGGTTTTCATATCCATCCAAGCCATATCACTTGCAAGGTAATCGCTGTTTAATAATGCTTTGGCTCTTAATTCAAGATATTTTTTCAAACCGGCATCTTCTGCTAATTCTGCAGCTTTGTTTATTAATTCTGCAGCTTTTTCTAATTCTGCTTTGTATGCTTCATGATACCACACCGTTTTTAATTTGCCATCTTCGCCTCGTTGAATAATTGTATAAAGATTGGTTTTGTTTTTATCGTTATATGCTTCAAATTCTTCTTTTGTTATATCTATTGGGTAAAAATTTACTCCTTTAGGTTTTTCGCCAATTCCATTGATAAAAGGTTTGTTATCATTCAAACGTTCCCATGGTCCATAGTTAATCATTGCAAACTGTTTGGCATATGGGTCGCTTATGGTATCCAAAAATGTTTTTTTATCTCCCAACGATTGTTTCCAATATAAATCATCCATAATTTGAGCTACTTCTAACAAAATTGGAATCATTTGTCGTTCTTTTTCTGTAAGTTTCGACAAATCAGTGCTTAATTTAACGGTTGCAAATTGTGCAACTTTTTCTTTCATTAGATTTACCGATGTTGAATCTGTTGAATTTGACGTGTCCTGTTTTGATTTGTTATTACATGCAGTTATTGCTAACAACAATATAACCAATGCAATAGGATTGAATAATTTTTTAATCATTGCTTTGTTTTTTTATTATTATAATTGAAATTTAAGTTGCGAAGTTAATAATTTTATTAATTATGCATTGGTAGAATAACATAAAAACGTTATAAAATGATAAAAATATGTCATAATTTTTCGTAGTTTTGTAGTCAATTATTAATTTTTCATCATCAATTATGCTTTTTGAAAATAGTGAAATAGAAATTAGTCAATTGCCTTCAATTGAAAATTTAAATTTCGAACCTCTTAAACCACAGTATAAGAATATATTATATTTAAATTGGACTTTGTTTTTTGTTTTGTTTCCTGGTCTTCCATTTTTAGCAGAACTTATTTTTGAGATTAAATTAAATTTTTGGTGGTTCTTCGTGTTTTATTTTATTTTAATTTTTGGTTATGTAGTTGGATTGTTAGTTATTAATCGTGGTTTTCCGATAAAAGGATATGCTTTAAGAACTTACGATATTGTTTACCGTAGCGGTTTTATAAACTATAATATTACTACTGTTCCATTTAACCGAATTCAACATACCGAAATACGTCAAGGTATGGTTTCGAGAATATTGGGACTTTCAAAACTGAAGATTTTTACAGCGGGAGGATATAATAGTGGTCTTTATATTCATGGGATTTCGCCCGAAACTGCCCAGCAATTAAAGGATTTTCTGAGTAAAGCCATAATTGAAAATGAATAATATAGATTTTAGTATTCCACAAAGACAATCTTGGAGAGGCCTTATCTTATTTTTTTCAATTAGTCTTAAAAATATAATTAAAACTATTTGGCCTGTCGTTATATTGTTTCTTTTTAAGCAGAATTCAATCAATGAAGGTCGTTTAATTATTGTTTATCTGATTATTGCATTTATTTTTATTTTGATTGCTGTAAATACGATTTTGTATTTTATGAACTTCTTTTTTTATATCAAAGAGAATGAATTAATTATAGAAAAAGGGTTTTTGAAAAAAGTAAAAATATTAATTCCTCTTGATAAAATTCAAACAATAAATACAAAGCAAAATATTATTCAACAATTTCTTAAAGTAGTTACACTTGAAATAGATACCGCAGGATCTTCTCAAAAAGAAGCTAAATTTATATCTTTAACAAAAGAAACGGCTGATGATTTGCAAAAGTATTTATCAGAATTTTCAGCAATTAAGAATCAAGATTTTGCTGAAACAGAAAATGCTGATCACAAAATAAACAAAAGCATTATTAATTTGAGTGTAACTGATTTATTTAAAATTGGGTTAAGCGAAAATCATCTCAAAAGTTTGGTGCTTATTTATTTGTTTTTGAGTGGAATATATCAACAGTTAAAAGATGTTTTTAGCAATGCCGTTGATGTTGCATCAAAACAAGCTGGGGGTTTTATTGAAAATTCAGGTATTTTTTTTATTAGTTTTCTGATAATGATTTCATTATTGCTATTAATTGCTTTTTCAATTTTAATGGTAATATTAAAATATTTCGATCTAAAATTTTCGAGACAAGAAGGTGCGTTTTTATTGAGATCAGGATTACTAAATAAAAAAGACATCCTTATACCTTATTCAAAAATACAAATTATTTCGTGGTCGAGCAATCCTATTAGGCAAATAATGAATTTTGTAAGTGTACATATTGTTCAGGCATCAAATGTAGATTTGAATAAAAAGCAAGCCATAATTATACCGGGTTGTAGGCAAGATCATTTAAAAAATATTCAAAAAGAAATTTTTATGAATAATCAAGATGTTGAATGGACTTTGCATAAATCGCATCCGGTTTTCTTTTATAGGTTGTGGATAATCAGGGTTTTAATTTTGGCAATTCCAATTATTTTACTCCTTTTTGAATTTTGGCAAACTTATCTGATTGTTGGAATTTGGGTTGTTATCAGTGGAATATTTACTTATGTATCATACACCAAACGATGCTTGAAAATAAATAAAAATTTATTAATGATTTCAAAAGGTTGTGTTGGACAAGAATTTTCGATGATGTTTAACTTTAAAATTCAATGTGTAAAATATAATCAAACTTTTTTTCAGCGTAGAAGAAAAACTGCATCTGTGTCTGTTTATACTTCTGGTGGTAAAACGCTTTACATTCCTTATCTTCAACAGGATATTGCTTTGCAACTGTATGATTATTTGCTTTATTGTACCGAATCGTCTAAAGAGAAATGGATGTAATCTTGATTTTAATTGATAGATATTGGGTTTTTTGTATTGATTTTTGAGATAATTTATCATTTTACTGACAACCTTTTTATGAAAAATGAAGTCTATAGCATTGAAATAAATAATTTTGTGATAAAAAACAGCAATGTATAAAAGAATTGTTTTTTTTATTTTTTTAAGTGTTTTTATAATAAAACTCTCTGCACAAAAACAAACATGGCATTGGTATTTTGGAAGCCATGCTGGTCTTGATTTTTCGTCGGGGAATCCTGTTGCAGTTACCAATGGAAGCATTTTGTATGCATATGAAGGATGTGCATCTATATCAGATACAGCTGGAAATTATTTATTTTATGCCAATGGTAGCGAGATTTGGAATAAGAGTTTCAACAATATGCAAAATGGAAGTTCAATTCAGGGCAACCACAATTCAGCTCAATCGGCAATTATTGTACCTCAACCTGGCAACGATTCTCTTTATTACACATTTACGCTTGATGCAGTAGAATCATATGCAAATATGATAAACCCACATAAAGGCTTTAAATACAATATTGTAAACATGAAGAAAAATGGCGGTTTGGGAGCTGTTATTCTTAAAAATATAGCAATTACTGATTCAACATGCGAAAAACTTACTGCAGTTAGGCATTGTAATGGAAGAAGTATGTGGATTATTGTTTCAAAAGCCAATTCTAATAAGTATTATGCTTATTTGCTAGATCAATATGGGCTTAGCGCAAGTCCTGTAATCAGTCAATTAGGAGCTGTATCTAATATCGTAAATACCGGATGTGGAAATGCTTGCAGTGGTTATATGAAAGCTTCACCAAACGGAAGAAAAATAGCAGTTGCCCACAGTTGCAACGGATGCGGTGTTGAACTTTTCGATTTTAATAATTCAACAGGTGAACTCTCTAATGCCATAGTTATTAATAGTCCATTAACAAATGATGTGTTGGCTTACGGTTTAGAATTTTCACCCAATATGAGATTTTTATATGTAAGTTATACCGCCTCAGATCCTTGTTTCAATAGTTTGATTTTTCAATACGATATTTCTTCAAATAATGCCACACAAATAAGTTCTTCAGCCATTGAACTTTATTCAAATAATAATGGGGGTGTACTTACAAACAGATCAGCTGCATTGCAAATTGCATCTGATAATAAGATTTATGTTTCGCTTTATAGTCATAATTATATAAGTGTTATCAATCAGCCAAATTTGGCTGGAACTGCCTGCAATTTTGTAAAAGATGGTGTTTTTTTGAATGGGAATACCTGCGAAGGTGGTTTGCCAACTTTTTTTCAAGGTTATTTCTTTCCAAACAAAGATTTGACATTTACACAAAACTGTCTGAATTTTCATTTTACACCTATTTGCGATACCATTTCATTAGATTCTATTCGTTGGAATTTTGGCGATATTTATTCTGGTATTTCAAATTCTTCTAATTTATTATATCCACATCATAAATTTTCCGATACCGGAAATTATACAGTTAAGCTTTTTATTTACTATCCTTGTCGTATTGATACCGTTTTAAAGAATATTCACGTAGCATTTCCTAATTATACTTTTCCTCAGGGAGTTATAACTGATACTGCTACTGCAATATGTCTCAGATTAAAATTTACACCCATTTGCGATGCAGCTTCTTTAGATTCTTTAAGATGGAATTTTGGAGATGTATTATCTCCCAATAATACATCAAATACACTCACAACTTACCATACTTTTTCTGATACAGGAACTTATCAGGTAAAATTGATTTTATATGCCAATTGCAAAACAGATACTTTGATTAAAACGATAAACATGCAATTGCCAATCAATGGTATTGAACTAGGAAATGATACTACTTTATGTGATGGAAATACTCTTTTGTTGCAACCTATTAATATAGTACCACTTACAGCTCAATTCCTTTGGCAGGATGGAAGCACCCTGAGTTCATACAACATAAACCAACAGGGCAAATATAAAGTTAAGCTAACAATAGATGGTTGTTCATTTTCAGATAGTTTACAGGTTGATTATCTGAGTCCTCCTGTTTTTAATCTACCTTCTGATACAATAATATGCGAGAATGAAAGGATTTATATAGATATACCACAAGGTAATTATAATATTTTGTGGAATGATAATTCTACCGCAAATCAAAGAGTTTTTGATGTATCAGGAACTTATTCGGTAACAATTGAAAATCAATGTGGTATTGTTAATGATTTATTTACACTCGAATATAAAAATTGTAATTGTTATATTTATTTTCCTAATGCATTTACACCAGTAGGTGATGGAACAAACGAAACTTTTGGAGCTGTATATAATTGCGAGTTCGATTATTACAATTTACAGATATTTAATCGCTGGGGGCAGTTGATTTTTAGTACTACCAATCCGGATGAACATTGGAATGGAAAATTTCTTAATGAAAATGTTGAAACTGGTTGTTATGTGTGGTTTATGCAATTTAGTAGCATTTATACCAAAGCAATGCAAAACAAAAAAGGGATTGTTACTATCATTAGATAATGTATTTTAATGCTCATAAATCTGCAATGATTTTTATTAGTGCTTTATTAATTGATAGTTGTGAATGTTTGTTGTCATTTAATTATGGAATAAAAATTTGTGTAATTAACGTAATTCCAACCTACCGGCAGGCAGGAGCGAGAAATAAACTTTTAATTTCCTTATTTAAGGAAACTGATTATTCTTAGATTCTCTCCATTAGAATAATTTCTGTAATTTTGCATCCGATTTTGAAAATACATTCTATGGAAAATAAATTGCAAATTTACAATACAATATCTCGAAAAAAGGAAATTTTCGAGCCTATCAATCCTCCATTTGTAGGTTTATATGTTTGCGGACCAACTGTTTATGGTGATGGTCATTTGGGACATGCCCGTCCTGCAATTACTTTTGATTTGGTATTCAGATATTTGAAGCATTTGGGATATAAAGTTCGATATGTTAGAAATATTACCGATGTAGGTCATCTTGAAAACGATGCGGATGAAGGCGAAGATAAAATTGCTAAAAAAGCCCGTTTAGAGCAACTCGAACCAATGGAAGTTGTACAATATTTTACAGATCGCTATCACAAAAATATGGATCAGTTGAATGTAAACCGTCCTTCCATTGAACCCAGAGCTTCGGGGCATATTATTGAACAAATAGAAATGGTTAGAAAAATTCTTGAAAAGGGATTTGCTTATGAATCAAATGGTTCTATTTATTTTGATGTAAAAAAATATAATGATTCTTATCAATATGGCAAATTATCGGGTAGAGTATTAGATGATTTATTGTCGAATACCCGTGTATTGGAAGGACAGGATGAAAAAAGAAATTCATCCGATTTTGCATTATGGAAAAAAGCTCAACCTGAACATATTATGCGTTGGCCCTCACCTTGGAGTGATGGTTTCCCTGGATGGCACATGGAATGTTCTGCAATGAGTGCTAAATATCTGGGCGAAAAATTTGATATTCATGGTGGTGGAATGGATTTACTTTTCCCACATCACGAATCCGAAATTGCACAAAGTCAGGTAGCTAACGGGAATGAACCCTGCAAATACTGGATGCATAACAATATGATTACCATCAACGGACAGAAAATGGGCAAATCATTAGGTAACTTTATTACACTCAATGAGTTTTTTGAGGGTAATCATGCATCTCTGGAGAAAGCCTACAGCCCAATGACTATTAGATTTTTTATACTTCAGGCGCATTATCGCAGTACGCTCGATTTTTCAAACGAAGCTTTGCAGGCTGCCGAAAAAGGCATGAAAAGACTGATGCAAGGTGTAGAAACTTTGAAAACATTAATACCTTCAAATGCCTCTGTAAGTGATATTAAGAAATTATCTGACAATTGCTATGAAGCAATGAATGACGATTTTAACAGTCCGATTGTTATTGCCAATTTGTTTGAAGGATTACGAATAATTAATGCTGTAAATGATAAAAAAGAAACTTTAACAGTTGCTGATTTGGAATTACTTAAAAATCTTTTTCAAACTTTTATATTCGAAATACTTGGTTTGAAAAGTGAAATTGAAGATTCAAGTTCGGAAATACTCGATGGATTAATGCAAATGATTTTAAATCAGCGCCAACAAGCAAAAGCGAATAAAGATTATGCAACATCCGACAAAATCCGCGATGAACTGATTAAGCTGGGAATTGTTGTAAAAGATGGTAAAGAAGGTAGTTCATGGTCAATAGAATAGAAAAAATGACAAAGAAAATATTTATTTTAATTGTAGCAATATTTATTATTGTTTCATGCAAACAAAAAAATCAGCAAAATACAGAAAATCAGCCTGAAAAAGCTGCATTTAAAAAAGTAGAAATTCCTGTATTTAATGCTGATTCAGCCTATTATTTTACCGAAAAGCAATTGAGTTTTGGTTCAAGAGTTCCAAATACAAAAGCTCATGAGCAATGTGCAACCTATATTGCAAATTTCTTTAAAAGATTTTCAAAAGAAGTAATTGTTCAAGAATTTCAATCAAAGGCGTGGAATGGTGAATTGTTGAAAGGGAAAAATATTATTGCTTCATTTAATCCAGAATTGAATAATCGGATTTTTTTTGCTGCACATTGGGATTCACGTCCTTATGCTGATTATGATCCAGATCCAAAAAACCACCGTAAGCCAATACCTGGAGCCAATGATGGTGCTGCAGGTGTAGGTATTCTGATGGAATTAGCTCGTTTATTTAGTACTCAAGCACCAAAAGTAGGTATTGATTTGATTTTGTTTGATTTGGAAGATTATGGCGAACCACAAGGTGAAACCAGTCAGATAGAAGATGCATGGTGTTTAGGTTCACAATATTGGGCTCAAAATCCACACAAACAAACTTATATGGCAAAATATGGAATTCTGCTCGATATGGTTGCTGCAAAAAATGCGGTTTTTACAATGGAAAACACATCAATGTATTATGCTCCTAATATTATGAAAATGGTATGGGATGTAGCTGCAAATTTGGGTTATGGCAATTATTTTTCGACAGAAAAAACCGGTGGTTTAATTGACGATCATTTGTATATTAATAAAATAGCAAAAATACCTACTATTGACATTGTACATCACGATCCGACAACTATTTCAGGATTTTTCCCTTATTGGCATACCATGAAAGATGATATGTCGAATATTGATAAAACAACGATGACTGTAGTAGCAAATACCATACTTACAGTTGCTTTTATGGAAGAATAGTTATTTTTATTCTACTTTTCTGTTGATATACGAAGAATAATCTTTGATTATTGGTTCATATTCTTCCATTAGTAGTGGTGATGAAATCAGGAAATCAGCTGAAGAGCGGTTACAGGCAGTTGGAATATTGTAAAGTACAGTAATTCTGAGCAAAGCCTTAACATCAACATCATGAGGTTGGGCTTGCATCGGATCCCAGAAGAAAATCAACAAATCAATTCCTCCTTCTGCAATCAATGCTCCCAATTGTTGGTCGCCACCCAAAGGTCCTGATTTTAATCGGGTAATATCTATTTGTGTTTTATTTGTTTTTTTCTGATGTTTCAAAAGGGTTTCTTCAACCAGCTTCCCGGTTGTGCCTGTACATATTAGTTTGTGTTTCGACAGGATTTCGTGATTCCATCCCACCCATTCCATTAAATCCTTTTTGCGATTGTCATGTGCTACAAGTCCGATTCTTTTCTGAAGTTTCATATGTTTATTTTATTTAAATTTATTTGTACATATGGAACTCGCCAAATAAACATCCTCCTTTTTGTGAATATATTCTCATGGCTCGTTTCATTCCCGTTATTAATTATTTAATGATTAATTTCTGAATTTTAATATCGTTTTTGCTTTGTAATTTGATGAAATATATGCCTTTGGCAAAATCAGCTGCATTTATAAAAAAGTTCTTCTTTCCGTTTTGTATTTCTCCATTAAATACCTGATAAATTTCTTTACCAATCATATCATGTAAACTGATTTTGATCTCTGCATTTATGTTGCTTTCTACAGGAATACAGGTAATTGCGGATGCAGGATTAGGATAAATACTGGCAAGAATAATTGCTTTATTATCTGAAATATCTTCAATTTTTCCTGGTGTATTTATTGTAAATTTGAAAGAGCCATTTGGTGCAGTTATAGGTCTTTGCTGAATTTTACCAGTATTTGATATTGCTTTTATATAATATTCATAAGGGAGGTAGATACCCTTAATAACTGGAATAATGTAAGGTAAATTTGCTGAATAATAATCAGCCTGACCAGGTACTGCTTGCATTACAATAGAATCATAGTTTGCCATGGTCAGACTTTTATAAAACATCATAGCCTTTTGAATACCCGAACGATGTTTTATATATGCTTTTATTTCAATATATGGCTGGGCAAAATTACTTATTGTAGTATCTCTTACTGCTTGATGAACAATAAGCAAAGGATCTTTTGAGGCTATACAATGCGTTATGCAA
>CAZWRD010000059.1:0-16890 GCA_964636105.1 uncultured Bacteroides sp. | reverse complement strand
ATTCTTCAGCAATAGATATAAGCAATCTGGAAAAAGGAATTTATTTTCTTGAGATGAAATCAGGAAATCAAAAATCGGTTCAGAAATTTATTAAAAACTAAAAAAACCTGCCATGATCCGTCATATTGTAATGTGGAAACTCAAAGATTTCGGACAAACCGAAATCAAGGCTTTAAACGCCGCCAAGCTCAAAGATGAACTTTATCATCTAAAAAATGAAATCGTGCAAATAAAAGCCTTAAAAGTTGGCATCAATTTAAACCCTGAAAATGAGTACGATGTAGTTTTAGAGTGCGAATTCGACAATTTAGATGACCTCGCAACCTATCAAAAGCATCCGGCACATCTTCGCGTGGTCGATTTTCTGAAAACCATCAGAGATTTAAAAGCCGCTGTTGATTACGAGATTTAAAATCTGCACTGCTTATATAATTTTTGCAAAGTCCGGTACATTTTTAATGTATCGGACTTTTTTTACGGATATTTCTAAAAATAAACTTGATATATTTTTATCATACCCCAACAAAATTTTAAAATACTCCAGCATTTAGATAACAAACCCTAATATCATTTTTCTGTACACCAATATATTTTTAAAATATGCAGGTGTAGATTATATAACAATACGGGTACAAAGAAAATATATGAGTGTATGCAAAAATATATAAGTGTAGAACAAAAATATATTGGTGTACAATTTGATAATGAGGTTATTTGATATAAATTACTTAACTTGAAAAAATAATAAACTTTTTATAAAAAAATAATTATTAGAATACGATTTCAGAAAAAATATTTTGTAATTTTGGCTTATAAAATTTCACCGAAAATTAAATTTGTAAACACGGTGGAAATAAAAAATAAGTAAAAAATTTTTAAAAAATCTATTTTATGAAATCAAAGCAACATGTCTCAAGCGGCATTCCACAGGATGTAATTATGGAACGTTCGCAAATCATCAAAGTTTCGTACGATGCTAATCTTGACAGTTTTAAAACTTTCGATCAGGATTTAAATCAGGATTATTCTGATAATCTGGGTGCAAAAATTGAAGAAATCAACAACATTACACCCGACAAAATTATGCTCGTACAGCAGCAAAAAGCTACCAAGAATATGCTCGACTTTTCAAAATCAGCTGTTAACAACGTAAAAAACATACGTTATTATGTAGAAAAAGCATTTCCCGACAATCAGCTGATGCTTGCCGAATTTGGCTATAATACATTGGCAAAGGTGCAAAACTCACAATTAAAGCTAATTAAACACCTCAAATTATTTGTAATAAGCCTCAAAGCCTACAAAGCAGAGCTTATGGCAAAAGGTTTAACAGAAGCTATAATTGTAGAAACCATACAGTTAGCCGCCGATGTAGAAGATGCCAACATTAAGCAGGAACTTGCCAAAAAAGCCCGTTACAAAACCACCGCTTTGCGTATAAAAGCTTTCGACGAATTACTCGAATTAATAGGCAACATTACAAAAGCTGCCAGATACATCTATCAGAATGAACCCGACCAGCTGCGCGATTATGTTTTAGAAAATGCAGCTAAAAAGAAAACTGTTAAAAAAGCTGGCGAAGACGTAGAACCCGCTTACTTACAAGGCAGCGTTACCGATGCCGAAACCAACGAAGCTATAGAAGACGCTATTGTTGAGATAGTTAATACCGAATTTAGCAGCGTTACAGACGAAGATGGCGAATTTTATATGGACGAAATTGTACCCGGAACTTATACCATCCGCATAGCCGCATTCGGCTACAAAGACTTAGAAATAAGCGGTGTAGAACTCACATCGGGCAACGAAACCCAGGAATTCAGCTATACGATGGAAAAGGAGCAATAATGAAAAAAATTCTGATTGTGGCATTGCTTTTTATAGGTTTAAAAAGCAATGCCCAAACCGATGGCACCAAACTTAATCGAAAAGAATCAATCCGATTAGATAGTATCGGATTAAAATTTCACAATTTACAAAAGTACACCGAAGCCATCAATTATTTTAATCAGGCTCTCCAAATGGACTCAACTTTCGGACAAGCCATTTTACATCGTGCAATCTCAATAGCCAGTTCAGGTTCAAAGAGCGATACCGGTATTAATGTCTGTGATGAATTACAAAAAGCTTACGATTGCGGTGCTAAGCATGTAGATGAAGCTGCTTTTTTTTATGGCTGTAAAATAAAAAAACGAAAGAAAGAATAGGGGAGGGCAGAGGCTTTCCCCTTTTTATTTTTCAACTCCTGTCTTCTGTCTCCCGTCTTCCAACTTCAAACTTTTTCTTTATCTTTGCAATTGAAAAATTTAAACATCAAATGGAAAGAAAAGTAAGAGTCAGATTTGCTCCTAGTCCTACCGGACCATTACATATTGGCGGAGTAAGAACTGCATTGTACAACTACCTTTTTGCACGTCAGCATGGCGGCACTATGATATTGCGTATCGAAGATACTGATCAGGGACGTTTTGTTCCCGGTGCCGAAGAATATATTATTGATTCGCTTAGCTGGCTCGGCATAAAGTTCGACGAAGGTGTGCATGTGGGCGGTCCTTTTGGTCCATATCGCCAATCCGACCGCAAACCCTTATATCGTCAGTATGCCGATCAGTTAATTAATGATGGCTGGGCATACTATGCCTTCGATACACCCGAATCATTGGAAGAAATCCGTAAAACTTACGAAGCCGATAAAAAAGCCTTTCAATACGATTGCAATACCCGTGGCAGTCTGCGTAATTCTTTAACAATGTCAGCAGACGAAGTTCAGCAACTTATAAACGAAGGACATCCTTACGTTATTCGATTCAAAATGCCCGATAATGAAGAAATTCATGTAAACGATCATATCCGTGGAAGGGTGGTAGTTCATTCAAATCTGTTGGACGATAAAGTACTTTTCAAATCGGACGGTATGCCTACCTATCATCTGGCAAATATTGTTGACGACCATCTGATGGAAATATCACACGTTATCCGTGGCGAAGAATGGTTGCCTTCAGCACCCTTGCACGTTATGCTTTACAAAGCTTTTGGCTGGGAAGCCACCATGCCCGAGTTTGCACACTTACCTTTGTTGCTCAAACCCGATGGCAATGGCAAATTAAGCAAAAGAGACGGCGACAGATTGGGTTTTCCGGTATTTCCCACACAATGGCAGGATCCGAAAACCGGCGAAATTTCATCAGGTTATCGCGAATCGGGTTATTTTCCCGAAGCGGTTATCAATATACTGGCTTTCCTTGGTTGGAATCCCGGAACCACACAGGAAATGTTCTCAATGGAAGAACTTATCCACGCATTTTCCATCGAACGCATCAGCAAATCGGGTGCAAAATTCGATCTCGAAAAAGCAAAATGGTTCAATCAGCAATATCTTCGTCAGCACAGCGGTATAGAACTTGCAAAAGCATTTATGCCTTATCTTACTGAAAAAGGAATAGAAATAAGCGAAGATAAACTTGCCGTAATTTGCGATCTGGTTAAAGAAAGAGCACATTTCATAAAAGATATAGAAAGTCAGACACATTTCTTTTTCGAAGCACCACTTCAATATGATGAGCAAGTAATAAAAAAACGCTGGAAAGAAGATACAGCCACGCATCTTGATGCTATTTCGGCAATACTCGAAAGTGTTGAGCCTTTCGAAACTGTATTGGCACACGACACAGTGATAGCTTATATTCAGGAAAGCGGCTTAAATATGGGTCAGATAATGAATTGTCTTCGTTTGGTGATAGTAGGAGCGGGGATAGGCCCCGATTTATTTACCATCATCACTTTAATTGGAAAAGAAGAAGCTGTAAAAAGGATTAAAAAAGGTATCAGCGAAATCAAAATTTAAGAGAATTTGTTATACCAAATACAATAACAAAAACGTTACAACTAATTAATTTGCTATAATGGATAACAGCTACAACATACTTATTTCAAAGCTTGACGAGTTTATCAGAAAATTTTATAAAAACAAACTCATCAAGGGTTTGATATATACCGTATCGCTTGTGGCTGTTTTTTTTATTTTGGTAAATTTACTCGAATATTTCGGTCGTTTCAGCATACCAGTCCGTATGCTTTTGTTTTTCTCTTTTCTGGTTTTTACTACCATTATCAGCATCCGTTTTTTTATCATTCCTTTGCTGAAATTATATCGGATTGGTAAGATTATTTCGTATGAACAAGCTGCATCTATTATCGGACAGCATTTCGGAAATATTCAGGATAAACTATTAAACACCCTGCAATTAAAGAATATTTCTGTTTTAGAGTCCGACAACAAAGAACTGATAGAGGCAAGTATCAATCAAAAAATACAGGAATTAAAGCCCATTCCCTTTGTAAATGCAGTTGATTTAAAAGCAAACAGACGATATCTGAAATTTGCAATTATACCTCTTGCAATTATTTTAATCATATTATTGGCTCGTCCGTCTGCTATTACAGAAACCTCAGAGCGAATAATCAAATACAACACCTTTTATGAAGTTCCGGCACCTTTTCAATTTAAAATAACCAATTCAAAGCTTGAAGCTATACAACAACAGGATTTCGAACTAAATGTAAAGATAGAGGGCAACGAAATTCCCGATGAAGTTTATCTGATTGCTGATGGTGTAAAATATAAACTCGAAAAGCAGAATACAGTCAATTTTAGATATATTTTTAAAAACATACAGCAGAATATCAATTTTCAGCTAACTGCTGCCGAAATCACTTCAAAGCCTTATCAATTAAGCATTATACCAAAGCCCATTATTTTGAATTTTGATGTTCAACTAAGCTATCCGGCATATACTGGCAAAAAGAATGAAGTTTTGGAGAATATTGGTGATATGGTAGTGCCTGATGGCACAAAAGTAGAATGGCGTTTTGTTACACGTGAAACATCGTTGCTAACTTTCTTGTTTGGAGATAAAACAGTAGCTTTATCGCAAAAAGCAAACAATATTTTTAATTATGCTGCATTGTTGCGTAAGTCTTTCTCTTATTCGGTAAAACCCGAAAATTCTAGAATGAAATTAATGGATTCTCTGGTTTATTCTGTAAATGTTATCCCTGATGCTTATCCAATGATTCAGATTGACGAAATGAAGGATTCTTTATATGAAAAAAGGATATATTTCAGAGGTTTGATTAAAGATGATTATGGTTTTAATAAAGTTGTATTCCATTATAAATCTTACAATGCTAAAGATACTAGTATTACATTGCAAAAAGAAAATGAAATTTTAATAAATCGAGGACTAAATCAACAGGAGTTTTTTCATTATTTTGATATGGAAAATCTGGTTACACAACCTGGAGACCAAGTAGAATATTATTTTGAAGTTTATGATAATGACGCTATCAATGGAAGCAAAGTTAGCCGTTCGCAAAAAATGTTGTTTAAAGCTCCAACGTTAAGCGAAATAGAAAAGCAAGCAGAAAGCAACAATAGCGAACTGAAAGATCAGATGGAGAAAACCATCAGAGACGCTCAGAAAATGCAGAAGCAAATCAAAGATTTGAACAAAAAAATGCTTGAGAAAAAGGCTTTAAGTTGGGAGGATAAAAAGCAGATTAAAGATTTAATTGAAAAGCAAAAGGAAATTCAGGAAAATGTTGAGAAAATAAATCTTCAGAATAAAGAAAATACCATCAAAGAACAGCAATACAAAAAACTTGATGAAGAAATTGCTGTAAAACAAAAAGAGTTGGAAAAGCTTTTTAATGAGGTTATGACTGACGAAATGAAAAAAATGATGGAAGAATTACAGCGTTTAATGGAGAATGTTGATAAAGAAAAAGTAGGGGAGATGCTCGACAAAATGAAAATGAATGCCGAAGATATTTCCAAACAGCTCGACAGAAATCTTGAAGTATTCAAGCAATTGGAATTTGAGAAAAAGCTTACTGAAAATATCGATAAACTTGACAAATTAGCTGAAGAACAAAAAAAATTAGCTGAAGAAACTGCTGAAGGAAAAAAATCAGCTGAAGAACTAAAAAAGGAACAAGAAGATCTTAATAAAAAGTTTGAAGACTTCAAAAAAAGTATGGATGATCTTGATAAGAAAAACAAAGAACTAGAGAATCCAAATGATCTTAAACGGGACGAAAATAAGGAAAACAGCATCAGTCAGGAGCAAAAAAATAGTTCGGATGCATTAGAAAATAAAAAGAATTCAAAAGCATCAAAATCACAAAAAAATGCTGCACAGCAAATGCAGGAAATGTCAGAAAAGATGAAGGATATGCAGCAGGAAATGGAAGAAGAGCAAATGGGTGAAGATATTGAAACCATCCGCGGCATTTTGAAAAATCTTGTAAAACTTTCATTCCGTCAGGAAGAGCTTATAAATAAATCTCAGAAAATTTCTGTAAAAGATCCCCGCTATCAGGAGGTAATAAATGATCAGGGTAATATTAAAGACGATTTAAAACTCGTTGAGGATTCATTAATGGCTCTTAGCAAACGACAAATAAAAGTACAGTCTATTATCAACAAGGAAATTTCTGCAATAAATGACAATGTAGAAAAATCTTTGAACGAGCTTTTAGCAATGAACACAATAGGCTATTTTGGTAATGTCCAAAATCAAAATGCGATAAGTCGTCAACAGTATGTTATGACTTCAATTAATAATCTTGCTTTGCTTTTAAACGAGTCAATGGAGCAAATGAAGCAAGAAATGAATTCGAAAAAGAAAGATGGTAAGGGCAATAAATCATGTAAAAAGCCAGGTTCAGGCAAAAGTTCTTCCAAATCGATGAAAACCATGCGTCAGATGCAGGAAGAATTAAATAAGCAAATGGACGAAATGAAAAAAGGCAATAAACCAAACGGTCAAAAGCAAGGTCAGGGACAATCAATGAATGAGCAATTGGCTCGCATGGCTGCCCAACAGGAAGCAATTCGTCGTCAAATGCAACAATATATGGATGAACTTAAAAAACAAGGCGAGAAGCCCGGAAACGGATTGAATGATTTGATGAATCAAATGGAGAAAACCGAAACGGATTTAGTAAATAAAATGATTTCGCAAGAAACTTTAAATCGTCAGAAACAAATATTAACAAGATTGTTGGAACACGAAAAAGCCGAACAGAAGCGGGATCAGGAAGAAAAAAGAGAGTCAACAGAAGCAAAAGAACAAAAATTCAGTAACCCTAATCTATTTTTGCAGTATAAAAGAATAAAATCAAACGAACAGGAAATACTTAAAACAGTACCACCTGTTATGAATACGTTTTACAAAAATAAAGTAAATGAATATTTTTACAACTTTTAATAAATGAATATTTTAAAAGAACTCAACATTGCTTCAAACTTAAGCAGCCTAAATCTTATTCAACGATTTGTTGAAGAAGTTTGTGATGAATTTAATATTAACAATACTTATTTTGCCAATATTTCTGTAGCTATAAATGAAGCTGTTAGAAATGCAATAATTCACGGCAATAAGCTAGATGAAACCAAAAATGTTTACATTGCTTTTGGTAGGAAAAATGAAGCTTTAATTTTTTTGATTAAAGATGAAGGCGATGGTTTTGATTATAACAACCTGATTGATCCTACTGAAGAAATTGGCGAGAACATTGGTACCGGAATATTCTTGATTAATCTTTTATCTGATGATGTTTGCTTTTCTGACAACGGTAGCACAATAGAAATTTCTTTTTATGTAAAGAGTATTAATCAAAGTCTGGCTAACGAAAGAGCCAATATTTTGGGTGAATACAAATGTCATAAAGTTGTAAAAGAATATAAAAAGACGAGATAAAATGGCTGGTATTACATTCTTTAACGAGGAAATTGAATTTAATTTAAAAGGAAAACAAGCATTAAAGGATTGGATTTCTCTTGTAATTGAATCAGAAGGCAAGAAAAAAGGAGATATAAGTTTTATTTTTTGTGATGATGCTTATCTCTCTGAAATCAATGTGCAATACCTAAAACATAATACACTTACTGATATTATTACATTTGATTATACCGCTGATAATAAAGGTAAAATAAGTGGAGATATTTTTATCAGCATTGAGCGTGTTAAAGAAAATGCTGAGCGTTTGAATGTTCCATTTGTAAATGAACTTCATCGGGTTATTATCCATGGAGTTCTTCATTTGTTAGGATATAAAGATAAAAATAAAGTAGATAAAGCCCTGATGCGTCAAAAAGAAGATAATTGCTTATCTTTGCAAAATAAAAAATAGGACAACCAAATTTGGTCTGAGTTGTTTATTTAATTTACATTTTTTCATTAATTTACTTCTGTAAAATTTGACTTTTAGAAAGTTAACAAGATAAATTTTACAAGTTTCACGTGAAACACATTTCAATATTTTTTTCATTGTTTTGTGATAAAACGTGTTTTTTTATTAGTTGATGGATGTGAATTTCATGTTATAAAAAAAAACAATGTTTAAAAAATACGATATTATTGTAGTTGGAGCGGGTCATGCTGGTAGTGAGGCAGCAGCAGCAGCAGCAAATTTAGGTTCTTCTGTTTTGCTAATTACTATGAATATGGACACTATTGCCCAGATGTCTTGTAATCCCGCTATGGGTGGAGTTGCAAAAGGACAAATTGTAAGGGAAATAGATGCTTTGGGTGGATATTCAGGTATTGTAACTGATAAAACCATGATTCAATTCAGAATGCTAAATCGTTCAAAAGGGCCTGCAATGTGGAGTCCTAGAGCTCAAAGCGACAGAATGATGTTTTCTGCTGAATGGAGAAAAATGTTGGAAAACACCCCAAATTTGGATTTTTGGCAGGATACAGTTGTAAGTATTGAAATTGACAATAGTAAAGTTGTAGGTGTAAAAACAGGAATGGGAATTTCTATAATGGCTGATGCAGTTGTTTTAACCAATGGTACATTTCTAAACGGTTTGATTCACATTGGTGAAAAACAATTTGGTGGAGGAAGAATAGGAGAGAAGGCTGCGCTTGGTTTAACCGAATCTCTTGTAAATTTAGGCTTTGAGTCAAAAAGATTAAAAACAGGTACGCCAGTTAGGGTTGATGGTCGAACGATAGATTTCTCCAAGCTTTCAGAACAAAAAGGTGATGACATTCCTGGTAAATTTTCTTTTACTGATACTTTACCTTTAAGCAATCAAAAAAGTTGTTTTTTGGCTTATACATCTCTTGATGTTCATGATATATTAAGAACAGGTTTTGAAAAATCTCCAATGTTTGCTGGTCGTATTCAGGGAAGAGGACCTCGCTATTGCCCATCTATTGAAGATAAAATCGAAAGATTTGCCGATAAAACCCGTCATCAGCTTTTTGTAGAGCCACAGGGTTGGGATACAATTGAATATTATATCAATGGCTTTTCTTCTTCTTTGCCAGAAGATATTCAATATCAAGCACTAACAGCGATTGTTGGGTTTGAAGATGCTAAAATTATTAAACCAGGTTATGCTATTGAGTATGATTATTTTCCACCTACTCAGTTAAAATACAGTTTAGAAACTAAACTTGTTGAAAATCTGTATTTTGCAGGTCAAATTAATGGCACTACAGGATACGAAGAAGCTGCTGCTCAGGGTTTAATGGCTGGAATAAATGCTCATTTGAAATTAAATAATCAGCCAGAATTTATTTTAAAGCGACATGAAGCTTATATTGGTGTTTTAATTGATGATTTAATTACAAAAGGTGTAGATGAACCTTACCGAATGTTTACATCCAGAGCCGAATACCGAATTTTATTGCGACAAGATAATGCTGATTTTAGATTAACTCATCTTTCGCATCAATTGGGATTGGCTTCTGATGATAGAATGGCAAAAGTGAATTATAAAAAAAATGAATTTGAAAAGCTGGTACATTATATTAAAAATTTAAGTGTTGAACCCATTGAAGTGAATCCCGTTTTGGAACAAGCCGAAACTCCATTGATAATTCAAAAAACAAAACTTGGAAATTTGTTATTGCGTCCTCAAATAGAAATTTTCAAATTAATTGATGCTGTTAAAGTCTTAAAACTACATATAAGTGAAATTGAGAAAAATGCAACTGAAATTATTGAGGAGGCTGAAATTTTTATAAAGTACGAAGGGTATATTAGCAAAGAACAAGAAATTGCTGATAAGCTTAGTAAGTTTGAAGACATTCCTTTATACGAAAATTTCGATTATCAAAAACTGCAATCTCTTTCATTTGAAGCTCGCGAAAAGCTAACAAAAATAAAACCCAAAACAATAGGTCAGGCTTCAAGAATTTCGGGAGTATCTCCTTCCGATATTTCTGTTCTTATTATCTATTTGGGTAGATAATTTTTAAGAAAAGTAAAAAGTGAGTTTCACGTGAAACTCACTTTTTACTTTTATGCACTTCAATTGTTTACATACCTATTCCGATAATGTATATTTGTAAATTCTATTGGCGATAAGAAATGTGTATCGGATTATGATTTTTTTTAAAGAATTAATTTATTATTGTTTTTTTGCGTACTTTCGCAAATATAGAAAATAAAAACAAAAAAATGTATTTTAAGCCTTTTATTTGTTTTTTGCCTTTATATGATGCTTTAGGTCGAAAAAAAAGAAATAATGCATTATATCGCTTTATTTAAAGTCGTTTTTTTCTCAGTTTTTAATTTTTTTAGAAAATTTATTGTAATGAAATTTTTTTTTAGAAAATCTATTAATAATCTTTATTTTTCAATTGCTTTTTTTTTGTTTGCAATTCTGTTTTCTTATTTTCAAAAATCAAATATTACAATAGACAATTTACATAGTCGTTTACAAAAGGCAATTCTTGTAGGAGAAAAAGACATAGATAATTATTTTACTAGCCTTACTGATTTTTATAAAATAAATCACTCATGGGATAATATTCAAAAAAGTTTTTCTCCAAATTTATATACAAATGAGGGTTTGGCTTTCTTTATTTATAATCAGGATTCTTTAATTTTTTGGTCAGATAATTCAATCCCAATTTCAAAAATGAGTTTAAGCTCAGAGTCAGGATTGATAAAACTTAATAATGGATGGTTTCGGAAAATTACACATCATTTTAATAATTATAAAATTATTTGTTATTCTTTAATAAAAAATGAATATGCATATCAGAATGATTATTTGCAAAATAATTTTTCAAATGCTTATGATTTACCTTCTGAAGTAGAGATTATAACTGAAAAAAATAAGCATCAGATTTTAGATTCAAAATCAAGGTTTTTATTTTCAATTCAATTAAGTTCATCATTACAATTAAGAGAAAAGAGCATTTACATTGTTTTGTTATTTTTTATTTTAGGATTTATCTTTTTTAGTTCATATTTATTTGAGAAATTTATTATATCAAGATTTTTAAAATCATATACATTATTAAAGTTTTTAATATATTTTATTTTTGTTGCAATACTTAGAATTTTATTTTTTTATTTCGAATTTCCTGCATTATTATATGATTCTAAGTTATTTAGCCCATATTATTATGCTGCATCCGAATTTTTGCCTTCACTTGGTGATTTACTGATAAATTCAAGTATTTTTTTACACTTATCTTATTTGTTTTTTACTAAAATTAAACTTGAAGCATTGTTAAAAAGGCCGAATTTGCCAAAAAGATATTTCTTGTCAATATTTTCTGTTTTTTTAATTATTGTTTTATTTTATTATTATGTGGTAATTTGTAAAAGTATTATTTACGACTCAAGTATTCAAATGTTGATGAATGATATTTTCGAACTAAATTTCGAAAGTTTGGTGGGTTCTTTTATTATTTTTGCTTTAAGTGCATCATTTATTCTTATTTCTTCAAAACTATTTTATCTTTGTAAGCGGTTGATATACAATAATTATAATTTTGTTTTTGTTTTTATTTCTGCCATAATTATTTTTCTTTTATTCCCTTTTCAAGTTTTTTGGAAAGAAGGTTTTTTCTATCCCTTTTTTCTGATTTTTTTCTTTTTAATCTTATTTTTCTTTGATTTTCTTAATGATAAAATTAGTATTATTCAACGCATTTTTATATTGATTTTATTTTTTAGTTTTTTTTCAACCTTTACTTTTTATAAGTATAACGATAACAAAGAAATTGAAAAAAGAAAACTTTTGATTCAAAAATTGTCTTCTGAAAATGATCCTGTTGCGGAGTATTTGTTTAAGGATATTATGTTAAAAGTTAAATCTGATACAATTATAAGTAATTATATTAAAAGATTTTATCCAGAAGATTCTATTGTTAACTATATGAAAAATAGTTATTTTAAGGGTTATTTAAGTAAATATCAACAACAAATTACTTTATGCAAAGATTTTCAGAATCTGATTATTAATACCTCTAATAATTTAAACGTAAATTGTGATAAGTTTTTTTATGATAAAATAACATCTAATGGTTATCCTACACAAACTGAAAATTTTTATTCTTTAGATTTTGGAAGTGGGAGTAATAGTTATGTTGCTGTTATTCGTTTTTTTGAAGATATAAGTGATTCATTATTAAGAACATCAATTTATATTGAATTAGATGCAAAATTTATTTCAAAGGATTTGGGTTATCCCGAATTACTTATTGACAAAAAATTGAATTTGATTAGAGATTTAAATGATTATTCATATGCAAAATATGTTAATAAGCAGTTAGTTAAGCGTTTCGGTAAATGTTTTTATGATAGTAAGTTAACAGCCGATGTCGATAGTTCTGGTTTTAAAAATTTCAATAAAGACAATTATAATCATATTTTATACAATGTAAATGATAAGATTGATTTTATTTTAAGCAAACAAAAAGTAGGATTTTTAGAAAGATTATCTCCTTTTTCAAATTTCTTTATTGCATTTACAATATTTTTGTGTATTATTATTTTTACTACACCTTATTTTATAAAAAGTTTTTCTTTAAACTTAAATTTCAAAACGAGATTGCAAATCACTATACTTAGTATTATGTTGATTTCCTTTGTGTTAATTGCAATAACTACTTTTATATATATAGCTAAATTAAGTACAAGTAAAAATGCTGAATTATTAACAGAAAAAACGCATTCTGTTTTGATTGAGCTTGAGAATAAGCTTGGAAATGAAATTAAACTTGATCCTCAAATTTCAGCACCAGTAAGTGATTTATTGGTTAAATTATCTAATGTTTTTTTTACTGATATTAATTTGTATGATACTGAGGGTGTATTGTTTGCTTCGTCTAGGTTACAAATTTTCGACGAAGGTTTAATATCAGATTTAATGAACTCCAAAGCACTATATGAGTTGAATAATAAAGGCAGAACTCAATTTGTAGATAAAGAAAAGATTGGTTCTAATGAATATTTATCGTCCTATATGCCTTTTTTGAATAATGATAATAAATTAATTGCCTATATTAATTTACCATATTTTGCAAAACAAGGTGATTTGAAAAGAGAAATATCTTCTTTTTTGAAAGCATATTTAAATATTTTTCTTTTTTTAGTAATAATTGCCGTTGTGGTTGCCTTGTTTGTTTCAAATTATATAACAAGTCCTCTTCGCCTGATTATTAGTAGTTTGAGTAAAATAAAACTTGGTAAAAAAAATGAGAAAATAAATTGGAAAAGTAATGATGAAATAGGATATTTAATTATAGAATACAATAGTATGATTGACCAATTGGCTATTAGTGCCGATAAGCTAGCAAAATCAGAAAGAGAAGTTGCATGGCGTGAAATGGCAAAACAAGTTGCTCATGAAATTAAAAATCCTTTAACTCCAATGAAGTTAAGTGTTCAGCATTTGCAGAGAGCTTGGAAGGATAAAGTGCCTGATTGGGATGAAAGGCTATTAAAGCTTTCTAATACTATAATTGAACAGATTGATTCATTGTCAGTTATAGCGTCAGAGTTTTCTGATTTTGCTAAAACTCAAGAAGTAAAATTAGATTGTGTTGATATTTCTGATATTATTATTAAAAGTGTTGATTTATTTAAAGCAAATGATCTTGAAAATATTTCTTTTGTTTTAAATATTCCTGAAAATTGTTTCATTCGTGCAGATAAAACACAAATGTTACGAGTGTTTAATAATCTGATAAAGAATTCAATACAAGCTGTTTCAGATAAAAATTCAGCTATAATTGAAGTTGATATTTTTTCTGAAGAACTATCATATATAGTTGTTATAAAAGACAATGGAATTGGAATAGACAAAAACCAACATCATAAGGTGTTTTCACCCTATTTTACTACAAAAACAGGCGGTACTGGTTTGGGTTTGGCGATGGTTAAAAGTATTATCGAAGGAACTGACGGAAAAATTTGGTTTGAGTCTTATTTAAATTCTGGTACAAAATTCTTTATCCAATTTAATAAATTTGAATAAAATTTTATTTCCATTTTAATGTACTGATTAAATGATCAATATCTTTTTCAATAAACTCGATTACTGGAGCTAAAGAATCATTTTTGGGCTGCATATTAAAGTATAATGCACCTCTTAAGAAATGCTTTTTCTTATCGGTTGCAAAAAACTGATATGGAGAAGCCACTTCATTCCCTTTAATATTGTAAACTATACTATATATCAGATTTTCAGGATTGTCATAAGCTTTTTCTTTTATTGATGATGCTTTATTAATATGCTTATCAACAAATTTACGTGAGCTTTCTATCAAACTATCTAAATTGTTTCTAACTGGTTTATACGTTAAATGTATAGTGGCCTTATATTCAGGAAAATGTATGTTCATCCAAAAGTTTTCAGCATTTGATTTATTATCTCGTTTAATAATTGCATAAGTTGGATATTCAAAAGAATAAGGGAAAATGGTATCAAATTTTTGATAAGTTTTTTGAGGCAAATCAATACGAAAATATGCTCTTGGTTTTGGCGTATAGTCTTCGCTATTACATGAAATAATAGTTAACGCAATGAATAGAAATGATATGAGTATATTGCTTTTAAGCATATTCTTATAATTAGATTAATATTGCTACAAAATTAAAACAAAATGCCGTCAAATGAAAATTTACTTTTTGACGGCATTTTGTATAGTCAGAAATTGAAATACTTTAGAATGGTAAATCATCTTCAGGTGTATTAGAAACCATCACATCTGGTGGAGGTGTGGGTCCTGGATCATTTGAACCAGGTTTGCTATCTAACATTGTAAATGTATCTCCCTGTATGTCTGTAATATATCTTTTTATGCCGTCTTTATCGTCATAACTACGATATCTTAATTTACCTTCGAGATAAATTTTACTACCTTTATGAAGATATTTTTCTGCAATTTCTGCTAAAGATCCCCATAGAACAATGTTATGCCATTCTGTTTGATCAACTTTTGAACCATCTTTGGCTTTGTATGATTCAGATGTTGCTAAAGAAAAAACCGTTTTTTTTACACCACTGTCAAAAGTGGTCATTTCAGGATCTTTACCAAGATTCCCTACTAAGATGACTTTATTAATTCCTGCCATAATTTTGGTGAATTAGATTAATATTTTATTGATTTTTTGAAATACAAACTTACAAAATTTTTAAGCAATTTGCGAAAAAAAGCACATTATTTTTTTAAATATTTTTTATATATATCAATATCAGTGTGATATGAATTTGTTAAAAATGAAATTTTCTATCAATTTTGGAAATGGATATTTATTAATTTGAGATAATTGTATTTTTATAGTATTATTAATAATTATATTTTCGTCAATACTAACTTCTATAAAAGTTGAATAAAGTGTTTGATGAGTTAGTTGATGTTTAACGGGTAAATGTATCTTATTAATTATAAGTGAATTTGTTATGATTATATTTTTAATTTTTTCAATTAAAATATGATCATCTTTTATTTCATCCTTTGTTTCAATTTGTGGAAAATCATATAAATTTTTCCATATATCATTTTTCTCTCTTTTGCTAATATAAGTATTTGTATTATTCTGATTGATAACTATATAATAAAAATATCTGTTTTTGGGTTTTTTAAGTTTAATTTTTTGAGGAAAGTCTTGTTGTTTGTGATTTTTGAATGCAAAACAAAATTCAATAAGTGGGCAATTTGGGCATTCTGGATTTTGAGGTTTACATACCAATGCACCTAATTCAATAAGAGATTGATTAAAATCACCCGGGTTTGATTTGTCAATTAATTCATTTACAATATAATGAATTTTATTTTTGCCTTCTTTGCTATTTATTGGCTCTTCTATTCCATAAAGTCGCGAAATCAGTCGTTGTACATTACCATCAATTGCAGGAAATGGCAAATTATAAGCTATTGAAGCTATGGCACCTGCAGAATATTCGCCAATTCCTTTTAATTTCAATATTTTTGCATATTCGTTTGGAAATATTCCATTGTGTTCATTTACAATTTGTTTGGCTGCAAAATGTAAATTTCTGGCTCTTGAATAATAACCCAATCCTTGCCATGTTTTTAAAACTTTTTCTTCATCAGCATTTGCAAGCGATTGAATATCTGTGAATTTATTTATAAAATTTTGATAATAGTCTATACCTTGACTAATTCTTGTTTGTTGGAGTATAACTTCAGAAATCCATATATGATATGGGTTTTTTGAATTTCGCCAAGGTAGATTCCTTTTGTTTTTATTGTACCAGAATAATAAAATATCAGTTATACTCATATGTTAATAAATATGTTAATGTATTAATATTTAATGAAATATATAAAAAAGCAGTCATTGTTTGTAATAAACAGTAAATCAATAAGTTTTGTTTAATGATTTTGTATTAAAAGAGTATTAATTCTTAAAAAATAGAAGCCAAAAAAGTAAAAACAAATTTATATTGAATGCTTTATGAAAAAAAAATAAAAAAAAAAGTGAGTTACATTGTAAAAATTTATTATTTTTGCAAACTAAATAAAGAAATTACTAAACAAATTAAATTTAAAGTAATATGACAAAAGCAGAAATCGTAGCAGAAATTGCTAACAAAACAGG
>CAZWRD010000058.1:0-16912 GCA_964636105.1 uncultured Bacteroides sp. | reverse complement strand
CAAATGGTATAAAGTCAATATCATCATAAACAAAAACATATAGATATTAATGCCAACGAATGATTTTTTAAAGTCAATTTCTTCCATTTTTCCAAAGCTGATTATTGCAAAAATAGCAACAAACAAAATATTTAAAACAAAAATTGACACGAATAAAATTAATGAAATATTCTCAAGAAAAGCAGGAACCATAATAGAAGCAAACGAAGTAGAAATAATCCATGAGAATATAATTCTTTTTAAGTTTCTGGAACTAACAGTCTGATTAATTGTAGGAAAACCTGCCGCTTCATAATCTTTACCATATTTGAGCATAAGCAACCAAAAATGTGGTATTTGCCATATAAATATAAAAAAAGCGATAAAAACAATTTCTTTATCAAAAAGAAAACCACCTGCTGCCGTCCATCCCATCAAAACAGGTATAGCACCAGTTAAAGAACCAGGAACAACTGCAAAGGGAGTAATCCTTTTCAGATTGGTATATAGCAAATTATACCATAAAACATTAAATAAACCAAGCAAACATGTTGTTAATCCAAAGAAATAATATAAGATTATACTTCCAAAAAAGATAAAAAGCAGTGAAATAATCAAAGCCTGTTGAAGAGTCAACTTGCCTGTTGGAATGGGTCTTGATTGTGTTCTTTGCATTTTAGCATCATAAGCATATTCCTGATATTCGTTAAGTGCACTTGCACCTCCAGCCAATATAAAAACGCCTAAAGCTAATATGATTAACTGATAATTCAAATTGCCAGCAAATACAATAAAACCAGTAATGGCAGTAAAACTTACTGCCATTGACACCTTATATTTAATTAAGGTAAGTACTGTATTTAATGAAAATGATTTCAGATTATTCTGCTTTTAACGATTTAAAATACTCCATAATCTTTGGCATATCTTTATCCTTAATAATTCCTTTATAAGATTTCATTAAACCAGGAGGAAAACCAATTGCCAAATCAGCATTAGGATCATAAATTGAATTCTTGATATAAACGTCATCAGCTAAAAGTTTTCTGTTAGTTCCATTTGTTTGTACTTCTTTTTCTGAACCATACAAACCTTTAAAACTCGGACCAACTCCTTTAGAGCCATTTACAGAATGACATGCAAAACATCCGTTTTTCTCTAGTAATTTGAAACCTTCATTATTTTCATCAGCTTTTCTGATAGGCAAAGTAGCAACCCAATTATTATAATCATTTTCAGGGACTACCCTCACTAATGAATACATATATGAATGACTTAACCCACAATATGCCGAACAATACAAATCATAATCGCCCAATTTAGTTGGCATAAACCAAGTATAATTATTTTTACCAGGAACTACATCTTCCTTTACTCTAAATCCGGGAATAGAAAAACCATGAATTACATCAGTAGAAATTAATTCAACTTTTATAGCTTTATTAAGAGGCAACAAAAGCGTGTCCGAAACTTTTTTTCCGGGATACTCGAAAGTCCATTTCCACATTTTGCCATAGGCTTTTATTACCATGGCATCATCGGGCACCTGACGCATTGGTAAGAAACCTTGCCAACCGTAATAAAACATTATCAATACCAGAATCAAGGGAACTGTAGTCCAAGTAATTTCTAAAGCTGAGCTATCTTTAATCTGGGTAGCTTTTGGATTTTTCTTTCGATTATATTTTATTACAAATACAATCATTATAACAGTTAGTAATATCAGAAAAAATACCGAAACTCCGATAATAAAGAGGAATGCTGTATCAACTCCATGTACAAAATTTGATGCGTTTGAAAACATATAATATTTTTTTATCTGAATGAATAATCAATAAAAGTAATAAGAACTATAACTATAAAAAGAACAAAAACCATAGTTACCAATATTTTAAGTAATAAATTTTCGTACTTTAAATGCATAAAATAGGATAAAACCAAAAAACTTTTTATCCCAGCAACTAATAAAGCGGCAGTTACGGTAAAAGCAGCTAAGTCTATTGTTGTTATTTCAATTGTTACAAAAGTTAACAACATAAGTACTAATAATACTTTTGCGAAAACTTTATATTCTGTAATATGCGGACTATTATTTGACATATTTTATAGGTTTAAGATCATGAAATTAAATACATTAATGGAAATAAGAATATCCAGATTAAATCAACAAGATGCCAGTATAAAGCTCCGTTTTCGAGAAACACAAAATGATCATGCTTAATGCTTTCATTTTTTACTTTAACATAAGTGATAATAAGCAAAATCATACCAACAATAATATGAAGTGCATGTAAACCAGTCATAAAGAAATACAAACTAAAATACAAATGGTGTCCTCTATCAAGCAAATCCATTAAATCTGAACCTGGATATAAGCCATGATGAAATTTGGCACCCCATTCAAAATATTTATTTACCAAGAAAACAAAAGCTAAAAACAGAGTAATGCCAATTAAAATCAAAGTAAGTTTTTTGTTTTTTTTCTGTATTGCAGTTATTGCCATAGCTATAGTCATACTACTAACTAATAAAACCATGGTATTTAGGGCTCCGATAGTAACATTTAGTTCTAAACTACCTTCATGAAAACTTGTATGATATTGAACTCTGAAAATAGAATAAACCAAAAATAAACCTCCGAACAAAAGTAATTCGGTAAAGATAAAAAGCCACATTCCTAACTTGGAAGCTTCATCATCTCTATGTTCTATATGTGTATGTTTTTCACTCATTTTTGCTGTAATTTATTATTTATAATCATATGGATTTTCTTTAACTACAGGTTCTTCATCAAAATTTTCAATTGATGGAGGAGATGGCAATTGCCATTCCAAAGTTGAACCATTCCATGGATTTGCAGTTGCTTTTTCGCCACTACGAGCAGCTTTTATCAAATTATAAATCATTACGATTAAGCCAACAAACAGAATTACTCCTCCAATTGTAGATATAACTTGAGCCCATTGAAATTTAGGAAAATAATCAAAATATCTTCTTGGCATTCCTTGAACTCCAATTATAAATTGAGGAAAATACAATAAATTAAACCCAATAAATAAAGTTATAGCTGAGAAATTTGCAAGTTTGAAATTATACATTCTTCCATACATTTTAGGAAACCAATAATGCAATGCAGCAAAGAAAGCAAAACCCATGCCTCCAAAAATAATATAATGAAAATGAGCTACAATAAAAGAAGTATCATGCACTTGAATATCAGTGGCAACAGAACCTAAAATTAATCCAGTAAGACCACCAATCATAAACAAGAAAATAAATGCCAAAGCAAAAATAAATGCCGGTTTCATATCAATAGAACCTTTATACATTGTTGAAATCCAGTTGAAAACTTTGATAGCACTAGGAACTGCTACAATAAACGTTAATAATGAGAAAAACCATCTTGCTTGTTCACTCATACCTGAAGTGTACATATGATGCCCCCAAACCAAGAAACCCACACCAGCAATTGCCAAACTTGATAAAGCAATGGCTTTATAACCATAAACTTTTTTCTGACAAAAAGTTGGAATAATTTCAGTAATTACACCCATTGCAGGTAATATCATTATATAAACTGCTGGATGAGAATATATCCAGAAAAGATGCTGAAAAAGTACAGGATCTCCACCTAAATCAGGATTGAAGAAACCAATTCCAAAAAGTCTTTCAGCTATCAACATCAATAATGTAATCCCAACAACAGGAGTAGCCAATAATTGAATCCAAGCAGTAGCATACAGCGACCAAGGAAACAAAGGCATATTAAAAAACTTCATACCAGGAGCTCTCAATCGATGAACAGTAACTATAAAGTTTAAGCCCGTCAAAATAGAAGAGAAACCAAGAATAAAAGCAGCTGTAGTTGCAATAATTACACTTGTTCCGGTGGTAGTACTATAAGGTGCATAAAAAGTCCAACCAGTATCAGGAGGTCCACTTTTCAGAAACTGTGAAGCCACAGCCAAAGCACTCCCAAACATAAACAAATACCATGAAAAAAGATTTAATTTCGGGAAAGAGACATCTTTAGCACCAATTAAAATAGGCAAAAAGAAATTTCCAAAAACAGCAGATAATCCTGGTATCACAACCATGAAAATCATAATTACACCATGAACAGTAAAAATACCGTTATAAGTTTGAGGTTTCATTAAGGTTTCGCCAGGAGATAATAATTCAAATCGCATCAGCAAACCCAGTATCGCTCCTATCAGAAAGAAAGCCGCAATTGCATACATATATAAAAATGCAATTCGCTTATGATCAGTAGATAATATCCAGGCCAATATGCCTTTGTGCTTCCCCTGATGCTCCAAAAAACTTACATGTTCTGTATTATTCATTATTATTTGTTTTTATTTATTTTTCGTTTAATATAAAGAATTACTACCAAAAGCAGTAATATAAAAATGATGATTGTTGCAGATATCTTCAATATATCCAAAGTAAAATGCTTGTTTTCAGGATCATAAGAATAACAAATATCCATTACTTTCTGTATTGTTGGTCTAGATTGACCCTTATTTGCTTCAATTATTGCCATTTTAAAATCAATTGGCAAGTAATTAATCCCATATAAATAGCGAGTAATCTTACCTGTAGGGCTAATAGCAAGTATAGCAGAAGGATGAACAAAATCTAATCCTACAGCTTTGGTTTTAAAACCAGCAGCATCTGTAATTTTAAAAATAGTTACACTGTCGGTTGTTAAAAACATCCAACCATCTCCATTGCCTTTTGAGTATTTTTCAATAAACCTTGATTTTTTCTCTTTGGCTTTTTCTGGTGTATCTCTAAAGTTAAAACTAATAGTAATAACCTGATAATCCTTACCTAATTTTAAATCTGTTTTTGAAATTACGGTTCCTACTCCATCTAATAATGGACTACATAAACCAGGACAATCAAAATATACAAAAGATAAAATAGTTGGTTTATCTATTAATTGTTTCAATGTAACAATCTGATTATTATCATTAATAAATTTTAAATCAAGTGGCAACGTTTTGTCTAGATGTTCTATAATACCAACCTCTGGAGACTGATCTACTTGAGCGTAAGTATTAAAAGAGATACATACAAAAGAAATCAATAAAAGTAATAATTTTTTCATATACTCATTTTTTTATTATTTAATTACAAAAGAGTTGAATTAATCTTCTCCCAATTTTTTAATTTTGAAAAGATTTTTTACTATTAATAAAATTACAAATCCTACACCAAGCAAAATACTGGTATAAGTAATTATTATCCACCATGGTGCAAGTTTTAAAACATTCCAGATTGCTCTTTTCTCTGTTAAACTTGGTTTATCTGTAGGAAGTCCGATTTGCATTTTATTGATAGATTCTATTTCGCCATAAACTTCATCATTTACATTTATAACAACTTCCAGATTTCCAATGGAATCTCCAGGCAAATCTTTTGGAAAATCAAACATGGCACATCCTACCGAATCAGTTCTCATGGTTTTGCCAATTTGCAACTTTCCGAAATATCTACTTACAAAGATATTAATTTCAGCATCTTTAAGTATAACAGTACCATTTGTTTCGTTTGCAACAACAGCTACTTTAATCTTATTTGTAGGTTGATCTAAATCAAGTTTAATTTTCACTAATTTGCTCTTAGTAGGATCAGTTTTTGAAACCACCTGAACATATTGTTTGTTAAAACTTCTGATATAAGAAATTGTTTTCCAACGTTCTTCCTCTGATAATGTGTTTTTAAAAGAAGGCATCGCTCCCCTACCCACATTCAGAATATAAAACAATTCGCCATCTGTTAATGCTTGTGTTTTCGCTACACTTAAATCTGGTGGAATCGGATTCAAAGTCTTTAAATTATTGCCTTTTCCTAAATCTCCATGACAAGAAACACAATTTTTAATATAAATGGCTTCGCCATCTTTGGCTGTATTTTCATCAAACTTGATATAACTGTTTTTTGCTTTTTTATCAGCTGGTACATCCCAAGCCTGAGCGTTTATTTTGCTAAACGAAAATATTGTTAGCAAAAAAATGATTGTAATTTTAGTATTGCTTTTTAACATGACTTTCAATTATTTGGTTTCTTCATGATGTTCAATTGTTTCCTGAATAGGAATGATTGGTACTATTTTCGACAATACAGTAATAATCATCAAAACTAATATAATAGGTGCAATTGAAACAAATGTTTCGATAAGAGTAGGTGTATAGATTTTAAAATTCAGAGGCACATTTTGTATGGGCAGATATGGATGCTCCATTGTAGGTATAACAATTAAATATCTTTTGAACCATGCACCCAATAATACAGCAACTGCAATTATTGTCATAGGCAAAGGTTTACGCATTTTGCCAAACAACAATAGAATTATTGGCAAAACCAAGCCCAAAATTTGAACCGACCAAAACATAATAGCAAAACGTCCAACAAATAAAGCATGTAAATGAGTAGCGTCAAATTTTTTCATTTTATATGCAGGAACCATAAATTCATTCAAATTGAAATAAAGATAAACCAATGATACCAATACCAAAAGTTTTCCCATTTTATTAAAATGCACCTCAGTAATATAATCTTTTAATTTAAAATTATTACGATAGAAGAACATAGCAATAATTACAGCAGCTGTACCAGACACAAATGCACCAGTAACAAAATAAGGTCCAAAAATTGTACTATCCCAACCTACCCTTGAGGTACTTGCAAATAACCATGAAGTTACTGTGTGAATTGCTAAAGCAACAGGAATAATAAGAATAGATAAAATCCAAACAGATTTATTCAATAATTTCTGCTGATCTTGTGTACCTTTCCAATTAAGAGACAATAACTTATAAATATTTCTTAATGGTTTAGGCACATCAACAAGTTTATCATGACAAATTTTAAAATCAGGAATTAAAGGAATATAAAGCAACAATGTGCTAATAAGCACATAAACAGTAACTACTGTAACATCCCAAACAATAGGAGATTGTATTCTTCCATACAAAAACACATTTAACAATCTTTCGGGATGCCCCATATCAGAAACGATAACTAAACCAGCTACAGCAGCAAATGCCAATGCAATAATTTCAGCAATACGAGCTAAAGGAGAAGCCCATTTAGCTCCAGAAAGTCCTAAAACTGCACTAATTAGCATACCAATCAAACTGGTAGCAACAAAAAACACAAAGTTTGAAATATACATTCCCCACGACACATAGTCTCGTAATCCAGTAACAACTAAACCTTTGTCGATCTGAAACATATAAGCATAAAGGCAAACTGCCAATGAAATGCTTAAAAAACCCATCCAGACGATAAATGACTTTGAAAAACCGATTGGCTTTAGCAAATCGGAAGTAATCTTATTAATTTTTGATTGATCCATCATAAATATAATGTATTAAGCATGATTATTATCTAAATGTTCTGATGCTTCAGGTTTGTCTTTGTCTTCAAAAGGTGAAGTTCTGTTTTTTGCTGGCAAATAATAAACCCTGGTTTCTGTACCTAATTCTGGCATTAATCTGTAACCTGCGTTATCCTCAAGCAATTTACTAAATCTAACAGTTTCCTTTGTTGTTCCGTTGGTTACAGCATCTTCATTTTCATCTCCAAAGTAATAAACACCATTTGGGCAAGCAGATACACAATAAGGCATTTTGCCTTCACGCAATCTATCAGCACTAAATAAACATTTACTGATAGTACCTTTACGTTGCGGCACATTTAATTCAACATCATAGGTTAGTTCTTTGTCAGCGTCACTGTTTAATGGTTCTGCCCAATTAAAAACTCTGGCACTGTAAGGACATGCAGCAATACAAAAACGGCAACCGATACATCTTTCATTATCAATTAGAACAATCCCATCTGGACGTTTGAAAGTTGCATCAACAGGACAAACAGCAACACAAGGCGGATTATCGCAATGTTGACATGGTTTTGCCATATAAAACGGAGGCGTTCCTTTTGATTCCTGCATTTTAAGCACATTAATATGGTGTTGTTCGGGTCGTAGATGATGAGCGCTTTGGCAAGCAGTCATACATTTACGTGCATTTTTACACTTAGAAAGATCAACAACCATAACCCAACGTTTGCCTTTTATACCTTCTCTTCCACGTTTCTGCAGAAAAGTAAGATTATCAGCTTTAAAACGTGTAACTTTTGTTGTGTCATTCTTGTCAATTTCAAGAAGTTCGTTTTCAGCAGTTAAAACCCTGATACGCTGGCTATCAGTTTTCTTTTTATCATAATTTAAGCCAGCATATATAGCAGATCCGGCCAACACTGTCCCCAGTCCGAATATTCCTATATTTTGAAGAAACTCTCTTCTACTTTTGTTTTTGGAATTCTCCTCTTTTTTACACATCTTAATTATATTTCTTAATCAAAATTTTATTATTACAAAGTTAAAAAAATATCAATCACACAAAAGATATTTTAAAAAATAAATTGTTAAATTATTGAAGATTTCTTCCAAATTAACAAATCATTACTCAATTGACTTTCAAAGAAATTATCAAATCGAAAAATAATAATTAAACAAAATCGCTTTACTTAAAGCGATTTTGCTTATATTATCGAATAAAATCCTATTTATTTTTTTCAATAAATGCCTTTAAGTTTACATCATTTTCTAATTCTGATTTCACAAAATCATCCATCGAAATTCCGTTTTTCTCAATAGCATTTATAAACAATTTCGTGAAATTTCCAGCTTTTTTCAACTCAAGTTTACCTTCTTTTATTTGTAGATATTCTAATATCACTTTATTATACTTAGCACGATGTTCACCTTTAAAATGAACAACTGAAGTTTGCCCATTTACAGCTGTAAAACTTACAGGATATTCCTTTGGATGAAAAATTACAAAGAACCAATGCCAAACAACTATAGCAAGCGTTGCCAATATTGCTTCGTAAAAATGGATCATTTCACTTACTTTAATAAACCACACTGGAGCCCAATCTCCTACTATGGTTGGGAACCACAACACAAAGCCCGTTACACCCATCACAATTGTGCCCCATATCAAAGCCCAATATTCCATTTTCTCAATATAATTATAGTTTTCATATTCAGGATGTTTTTTTCTTAACCCCATATAATAAAGCATAGTATGAATTAATTGAGTTAAATCGCTAAATGTAGGCAACAATCCAAAAAGTACATCTCTTCCTCTTGAAGTAATTAACAAATAAACCACATGATATACTGATAATACAATCATTACAACAGCAGATCCTCTGTGAATCCATTGGCGAATTATTTCGTTAAATCCTAAAGAATACATTATTTCGCCATAAACACTATCGGGAAACTTTAGTTGAAACCCTGTTAAAGCAAGAATAATAAAAGACGACAATAATAATGTGTGTTGAATTAATTCATTTTTGGTAAATCGTGGTATTCTGATTTCATTTTTTGATTTTGCATATCTTGCTCTTAACTCATGTATAAATATCAATAAGTTATGAATAAACATCCACCCAATTACAACAATAATTAGCCATATATAAACAGTTTCAACTATATTTTCAACTTTTGCTGCGGTGTTATCTTTGGTTGAATGTGAATAGCTATTCGCAAAAGTTTCTGTAGCTTCTGGATGACATTTCTTACATGTTGCAACCAAGTTTTGTTTATTTGTAGAAGACTCGGAATGTGTGTTTGGCAATATTTTATGAACTTCATGACAATCAACACATAAGGCTGCTTTTTCACTTCCATGTTTTGCAGCTAATCCATGATAACTATCTTGATAACTTTTCACATTCATACCTTCCATGCCATATCGTTGTGATAAAAGTAAATTTTGATGGCATTGCAAACAAGTGTTATCCTGAATTTTACGACTTTCCGTTCTGTTTCCCGCAGCATTTACCGATTGAATTCCATGTTCGCTATGGCAATCATTGCAAGTTGGTGCCATTCTTACACCTTTTCTAACAGCTATCCAATGTATTGATTTTTTGTAATCTTCAGTTATTTCTTTATGGCATTGTTCACAAGTATTTGGTAAGTTTACAGCAGATATTTTAGAACCATGCTGAATTCTATTTTTTATATCATGAGAACCATGACAGGTTTTGCAACTTGCTGATTGTTTATCACCTTTCATTACCAATTTCCCGTGAACACTTGATGCATACATTCTACCTGGCTGATTATTTGCCAAAGAATATTTGCTAATCATCAATGAATCATCATGACATTTGCCACAAGTTTTTGCCAAATTAACAGGATAAACTTTACTTCGAATAGTATTTACTGAGTCTATATCGTGCGAACCATGACAGTTCCAACATTGAGCAGATTCGTTAATTCCTTCGGTTAACGACAAACCATGAATACTTTCTTTATGATCTTTAGCTATAGCACTATGGCACAAGTAACAATCGGCCACTTTTCCTTCTTTTGGCGATTTCTTGTGCTTTTCCATATTATTAACCACATAACTATGGCAATTGGCACATGATAAATTTTTATGAATAGACTTTGATAATTCTAGTTTATGATCTTTTTTGTTATGACATTTTACACAACTTGCATCCGACTTTCCAATCAAATGATAAGGAGCTGCCATAATATTAGATTTATGACATTTGCCACAATACATCTTTTCTTTATTGGCAACTGTTTTGGGTGAAACGATGGCATGAGTGCCATGGCATGACTTGCAATTTGGTGATTTTGATTCAGGCAAATGTACTAATTTGCGATGAACATCATTTTGCATTTGTGAATTTAATGTTTCATGACATTTCTTACAATCTACTTTTTTAATTGTTTTTGCTGAGTGTTCTTCCGATTTTATATCATTATGGCAATCATTACATTTAATTACTTTATCATGTACCGTTTTGGCTACTAAGTTTTCGTGACAATCGAGGCATTTGATTTCCTGTGCATTTAAACTAAATGCAAAGAAAAAACTAATAATAATCAAAAAAAGAAATTTTGTTGTGGTTTTTCCCATAATGCTGAAGTGGTTTAAGTGATTCATATAGCTTACTATTTTTTGTAAAAACACTGAATTTGTTCATTTTACACATAATTATAATGGTAAATTCTAAAAATCCAGATTCTATTGTTTATTAATTCACAAATGTAGTAAAAAATCAGATGTACAAAGCTTTGGCTATTTCCTCTTAAAAACATCAATCAATTTCTAAAAACTACCTATTTTTTTTATATTCAACATATTAAAACGATACTTAATTACAAAAAATGATATTTATCAATTCACATTCCGATACATATCAGTTTAAAAACCAAAATAATGAGATTTTTAACCCAAATGATAAAGTCATTTTAAATAAAAAAGGGTTTGAAATGGTAAACAAATTCATTTCAAACCCTATAATTTATTGACAAATAGGTTTAGAAGTTAAAATCTTCAGGTTCTCCATTTAAGCGTCTTCCCAATAAAATTGAATTTCGGTATATTTTAACAATACTATCATCCTGATACAATTTTTTTATTTCTTCTTCAGTTTTGTCGGCAAACATACCTAATTCAATCAGCATTTTATACTCATCATAAGCTGCATCTAATGATTCAGCAATTTTGGTATTTACATATTTGTTTGCTCCAGCTATTATTGCTTCATCCCAATTAAGATGTGATGGTAAATAAACCTTTCTGTCGGCAGTTTCCAATATATCAATTGCATATTCAATGGCTTCTGGCGGAGGATCTCTGTCATCTTTTTTGTGATTATATTCAGAAGCCTTAAAAAGTTGCAAGAAATGTTTATCTGTTTCGTAAAACTTAGCAAATTTATAAAAATCGTATCCAAAACTGTGCAAACTTTTACGTTTATCAATTTTTACGGGATTTGATGCAGCATTGTTTTTTTCAATTTCTTTTTGCCTTTCTTCTCTGGCTAAGTCCATATAAAACTCTTCCAAATCGTATCTTATATTCGGTAAATTTAATAAAGCACCTGTACCTAACATACTATCGTAATATTCATACCAATCTATCATGTTGTCCATCGAATCATCTTCATATTTCTGGGTTAGTTCATAATAATCTTGCCACCAAAAAAAATGCGAATCAAAAAAATCATTTTCAAGATTATCCGTATTTTGCAAATATTGTTTCATCAAATCTTTTTCATGTTCTTCAATTGGAGGAATAAAAGGACAAGATTTAATATGTCTTTCCCAAAACTGAAAATCATAACCCATATCTATTCCGTCAATTTTTAACTGATTTGCCCTCCATAAAATCTGCATATTAAACAATTTCTTTTGTAAAATTGCAAGCAAAGCATGTTCAGCTTTCGTTTGATACTTATGGTCGTAATGCTCAAATTCTTCAAATAACCGATTGTAATAATCATAATATTGAACCAGCATTGTTTTATGATGAACATAATATTTTACAAAAGATTCAATACTATCCTCTCTGTAATTCTTAAAAAAATCTTTTGCCTTTTCTGAATTATTAATTTCTTCAATAAATTTAACCTGAAGCTGTTTGAAATACAATCTGTTTTCTTCTTCATCCTTAGGAAACAAATCTTTATTATACTCAAAATCATCAAAACCAACCATAATAGCGTTTTTTAATGGGTAAATAATTAATTATCTATATTAATGCAAAGCTATAAAATAATTTAAAACTTTTGATAAATTCAAGGCAAATTTAATCTATACTTTGATTTTAGCCTACTTACATGCCTTGGGTTTTATTGGCATCCAAATTTCTTCTTCCGATTCAGGGTCATTATTTTTATACTTTGCACCCAATACTTCAAAATGTGGACGATTATCCAATTCATAGTCAGATTGTGGTAGCCACTCAGTAAAAATATAATAATAGATTGATTTATCGCTGCTTAAACCTTTATAATAAAAAACAGCATAAAGTCCAGCAACTAGCTGAAAAGTCTCCATTCCTTCAATAATTTCTTCAAAATCATTAACTTCCGTTACTGCCCATTTTTCAAAATCGTAAAACATATCCCCCATTTTCATATCAAATGGAAATATTTGCATCGAAATCAAATCATCAGAAATCCTGTTCTTAATCTGATTACGATAAGGCATAAAAGATTGCCATAATTCTTTGGTTTTATCATCAGAAAAAGACATTTTCAATCGTTTACCTATAAGTTTTTTTTCACTTAATTGTTTAATTTCTATTTTCATAAGTTTATATTTTGTAATATTATAGAATGATTCGTTTTCACAATGATTTATTATTTTTCATCAAATGGCGAAACCCCAGGTGGATTAAATAAACCCCAGCGATCAACAATATAATTATTTATATCAAATGAAGCCACCCAATCAATAAAAAGCAAACGATATTCTTCAATCAAATTCCTTACAATTTGAAAATATTCTGGATGCTCGAAACCAAAATTTTTAAGTGCATGATTCTGAACATTCAAATCGCAGGCAGCTTTACGGATTATGGCTGCATTTTCCATTTTCAAATCATATAATTCACCTGCTTCGGCATTTACAATTTTTGAAGTAAGCATAAAAGCATTTTCTATTATACTTTCTTTTACACTGCCAAGCATTTCATTTTCTTCGGGTATAAGTTCTATTATTTTACATACGACATCAATAATTTCTTCTCCTTTCAGAAAAATAGGCATTTTTCTTACATTATTCTGGCGGCTTTCATAATCCTCATTAAAGTCATCATTTTCTTCAAACATAATATAATATTTTTAAATTCATTAATACAATCTCTTGCCTGTTACCGGTAGTTTCATATTTAGCCAAAAAATATGAATTGGCTCATTTTTTTCGGAAACGCCGTTTTTGTTTTCGTCTTTTCGTGCAAAAACATACATGGCATCATTACGAATATCATATTGTGAGCGTATGACTGAATAATCAGCAGGAATCAACCTGATTTTTACATCACACTGATTATTAAAATAATACATTCTTCGCAAATCTTTTTTGTTTATCAGCGAATCTTTATTACTGTCATCATCATAAACAGTAACCAAATAATAATTACGCTTAATCGGCATATTGTCAAGCGAATCCTCAATAAAAGAAGGATAATATAATGTTTTAATCAGAACAGGACGTTGAAACATAAAATTCATCTTTTCGGTTTGCATATTATAGTGTGCAATATTTAGCAGATTATACCCATACAATACTTCTATACCGGGCATAAAAGGCTTCTCAATTTCAATTGTTTGACCGTCAACAACTGTATATGAACTCGAATATCCTATGTTTTCATCAAAAGACACCTCATTTTTTCTCGATTTATAAATACTCACAAGACGATGTTCTTTTAGTCCTGTTAATATTACCGAATTGGGTGTTGATGCAATCTGATTAAAACTTACATTCCCTTTAATAGAATTAAGTAAAGAATCCGTTTCAGAATCATTGTTTACAACTGTTGAGCTAATATTTATCTGTTCTTCTTTCTGTTCTTTTTTACTGTTGCTGCACGAAACTAAAAGCAAAACTACCATTGATAAAATTATATATTTCTTCATAAATTATTATTTTTCAGATTAAAGCACAATATTACGAATTTATTTATTTTTAAACCCAAGTTTATAAACTTTATCCAACCAATTTCGGCGTTTTTTTTCGTCAGAAGTTTTTATAATTCCGATATAACTTACTTTTACGGGCGAAACTCCGCAAAACTTCAGAACACCTCGTTTCAACTGATTTACACTTGCATTGCCATTAAAAAAACGATAAAACCAAGCAGGCTGGTCTAAAGTAACTATTATACGGGCAGATTTGCCTTTTAATAGTTTATCCCACATCATTGAGTTTTCGCGGTATTGAAATGTAAATCCTGGCAAAAACACCCTGTCAATAAAGCCTTTGGCAATAGCCGGCAAACCGCTCCACCAAAGCGGATGTATCCACACCAAATGATTAGCCCATTTTATCTTTTCGAAAGATTCGAGTAAATCGGGCTCAAGTTCAGTTCGTTTTTTATAGCCATTTTGCAAATTCGGATTAAAATTAAGTCTGGCAATCAGAATTTCCTTAACCTCAGCCCCTGCATCTTCTGCCCCATTTTTATAAGCAGCTCCCAATGAATAATTAAAAGATTCAGGATTGGGATGACAATTGATTATCAATATTTTGTTATTCATTATTTTGTTTTATTTATAAAAAAATTGAATTAATAAACAAGTTTTACAACTTTTCCATTCAAAACTTTTAACTGCCTTATATTGTATTTATTGCTATATAAATTCGATTCAGATTTCAGTTTTTCTTCATTATATAATTTCTTAAAAAGCAAGCTATATTTATCATAGGCAGTATTATTTATCCGATATCTTTTATCGAATGGATGTAAATCACCATCCTTCAATGTAGGGCTACTATAAAAAGTGTCTTTTTCAAGTTTAAAAACTGAATAATCCTTTGAAAAAATATAGTTTTCAGTAATAATATAATCATCAAAATCTTTGTAACTTCTCGCAACAAAGCCAACTGCTTTTTTATCAATACTAATGACTGGCTCTGAAAAAATCTTTTTAACTATATTGTTTATTGTATTAAAGGAAATAATACCACCGTAATAATTTCTTTCTCCTCCTTCATAAAATTCTTGCCAAACACCATATGCAAGCAAATTATCACCATCTAAACAAAACCTGTCAAAAAAATCAATATCGGTGTTATACACCTCCACTTTAGCCGTTTTTAAATCATAGCAAAACAATTTAGCTTTTTCTGTTTTCTCTTTCAAAATCAAATTACTTGTCATATACATTTCAACACCTGCAACATAAATTTTATCATTTATTAATATTGCATTAAAAAAATTATAATTTCCAAAATAACAATAGTTATTGATTTCTATTATTGGATTTATTTGTCCGCTATGCTTATTATATGAATACAAACCTTTATAACAATCTAAGTAAAAGCCACTATCTTGTAAGTCAATAACAGCTTTAAGCTGTTTGGCAACAGGCAAAATCAGATAATCTGTTCTGTTTAACGAATCTGTATTTATTTTTGAAATTTTATAATCAGTACAAATCCATAGGTTTTTATTATCAAAATAAAAATCGTTTATCGATTCATTTCCGAACCGGAATAAAACGCGGGCTGTTGTATCAACAATTTCCTGTTTAAAACATTCATCTGCTTCACCAGCCTGTGATATTAAAAACCAGTTTTTATGCTTTGTAATTATCTTATTATAAGCAGATAAGCTATATTCATCTTGAAAAACATCATCGGGACCAATCTGATTAAGATATTTTGCTGGTATTTCCTCTTTTTGCTTTACAAGTTTATAAATCATCCACTTATCTGATTTAACATTATAAAACATTACAGCATTGGTGCTTACACAAAACAAAGTATCATTTTTCTGATAAAAAGACAGAAAAGTATTCATATCTGCAATATTCAGTCTTTTGGAATAAACAGAATCAGATATTATGATTTTGCTGTTTAAAGTATCAAAAGGAATTTTATTTTCAGTACGATTTTCTTTGCTATTTGCTTCTTTGTTCGTATTGCAAGAAACAATAAGAATTGTGATAATTATAAAAAAGAGTTTTTTCATTTCTTTTGATTTCTAATATTATAAATAAAAAAGTTGGCATTACGATGCACCTAAATGGTATAAAAACACAAACTTTTTATTGATTTATAAAAACTAATTTAATCACCAAACTGCACTTTTTTAAAATGTACTTTTCATACAAATCTGTAAACAAAGCAAAGCTTGAAGTAACAAAAGTAGTAAAAATTATATAAACATATGATTATTAAGAATAATATTTATAAACGTAAAGAAAACAAATGTAAAATTTAAATCAAACAGATAAGAAATTGATAATTAAAAAATAATGGACAGAAAATACACCTGAGTTTTCCCTCTAAAAATAAACTGCGTTGGAAACTATCGGGAACTTATAAACAAAAATCCCATTAGCTTTTCTGCCTAATGGGATTTTT
>CAZWRD010000057.1:0-17402 GCA_964636105.1 uncultured Bacteroides sp. | reverse complement strand
AATCTACAGGAAAACACTCACTCGGCGACAGAGTGAAGCAAAAACTGCCGAATTTGTCTTACTCGGCGACAGAGTGAAGCAAAACCTATAATTCTAATATCAAACTTTAAATATAAAGTAAAAACCTTAAGCCGTTTGTAGCTAACATGCTCAACGGTTTAAGGTTTTTAATATATTTTTAATTCAAAAAAAGATCAATTAATCCTATACCCAATTAATCAATTAAACTTTTAATCCACTACTCCCCTATCATTGCAATAAAATCAGCTTCGGTTATAATCGGAATATTTAATTCTTCGGCTTTTTTTCGTTTTTCCGGACCCATTTTGTCGCCAGCAAGTACATAGTTTGTTTTCGACGAAATTGAGCCAACATTCTTGCCTCCGTTGAGTTCTATCAGTTTTTTTATTTCATCGCGCGCGTATTTTTCAAATACTCCACTCACCACAAAACTAGCTCCCTGCAATTTATTACTTAAATTTGCTTCGGTATTTTCTGGTATTTCAAATTGCAAAGCTTTTACCTTTAACCTATCAATAATTTCCATGTTTTTAGCTTCTTTGAAATGGGCGAGTAAACTCTCGGCTATTTTATCACCAATTTCGTCAACCGTAATTAAATCGTCGTAAGTAGCCATCATCAGATTGTCGATATTCTTATAATGAAATGCCAGCTTTTTGGCAACAGTTTCGCCCACAAACCTAATGCCCAAGGCAAACAATAATCTTTCGAAGCCAATACTTTTAGAAGCTTCAATACCTTTTAATATATTTTCTACTGTTTTTTGACGAAAACTAATGGTTTTCGATTTGCCTTCATCCGAAATCAACGTCTTTTCGAGCCCTATTAAATTCTGATAATCCAAATCATACAAATCGGCAATATTTTTAACCAAATTATTATCGAACAAAACCTCAATTTTGCCTTCTCCAAGGCTATCAATATTCATAGCTTTGCGATGTATAAAGTGATGAAGTTTTCCTTTAATCTGAGGAGGACATTCGTTTTCGTTTAAACAATAATATGCAGACTCGCCTTCTTTTCTAAAGAGTTTGCTTCCACATTCGGGGCAATTTTCAATAAAACTAAACGGAAACATTTCGTTACCCCTTTTGCTTTCGTCCACACCTACAATTTTCGGAATAATTTCGCCACCTTTTTCCACAAAAACGGTATCGCCCAATCGGATATCCATATTGCTGATAAAGTCGGAATTGTGCAACGAAGCACGTTTAACCACAGTTCCAGCCAATTGTACCGGTTTCAGATTGGCTACCGGAGTAACCGCTCCAGTACGTCCCACCTGAAAATCGACCGACAACAAAGTTGTAGCCACACGTTCTGCTTTAAATTTATAAGAAATTGCCCATCTTGGCGATTTGGCAGTAAAACCCAACTCCTGCCACAAATTATAATCATTCACCTTAATTACAATTCCATCAATATCAAAAGGCAAGTCCTTACGGGCTTCGTCCCAAAAGTTTATAAACTCAAAAACATCTTCAATAAGATTGCATTTTACTATATAATTCGGAATTTTAAAACCCCATTCACGGGCTTTTATCAAATTTTCGTAATGAGACGAAAATGGCAAATTATCACCCAAAAGGAAATATAAAAAACAATCGAGCGGACGGCGGGCAACCTCTTTGGAATCCTGCATTTTCAAACTCCCCGATGCAGCATTGCGAGGATTTGCAAAAGCATCCTCTCCCATTTCCAACCTTTCGGCATTCATCTTTTCGAAGCCTGCATGCGGCAAAATAATTTCTCCACGTATTTCAAACTCATCAGGATAGTCGCCATTAAGTTTCAAGGGAATACTTTTTATGGTTCGCACGTTAGCCGTAACATCATCGCCCTGTATGCCATCGCCTCGTGTTACAGCCTGTTGCAATTCGCCGTTAATATAAGTTAACCCAATAGCAACACCATCATATTTAAGCTCACATACATATTCAAAATCAACGTTTGGCAATAACTTCCTAATGCGGTTATCGAAATCCTTCAATTCTTCTTCCGAATAGGTATTGGCCAACGATAGCATGGGCGATTTGTGTTTTACCTGAACAAAAGATTTGATAATATCGCCACCAACCCTTTGCGTAGGCGAATGCGACATCAAAAGCTGTGGATATTGCTTCTCCAGATCCGATAATTCTTTCAGCAACACATCAAACTCATAATCAGAAATTACAGGTTTGTCCAACACATAATAATTGTAATTATGAATATTCAATTGTTCTACCAATTGCTCCACTCTGATTTTTGCACTTTCAAAGTCCATCTTATTTATTCAGTTTTTATTTTTTGCGGATAAAAATCTCTGTTTCTGTATATTGTTATCGTTTGATTGGCATTTATAGGATTAAGTTTATAAAGCAGATTGTCGATAAAACCAGGCACAATTGTAGTTTCATATTCAATATTAGGGAAATACTTTTTCATATTTAATACCCTTTCATCCAGTTTTTTGTCTTCTTCAAACAAAATAAAACGCGGAACCCAATCGGGATTTTTAACTACCCAATAATTGTAAACAGAATCAACACTGCAAGTTGCATTAACATCATAAGCCAGTATCCAGTGACCCAGATAAAACTCAGCAGGCAGTTTGGTGCTCGACGCATTTAGGTTTTCGACCATTAAATAATACGATTGATCATATTTGAGTTTATCAGGCTCATTTTCCATATATTTTGAAAGATAAACCATCGATTCTACTCTTGCTTTTTTAGAATAATGTGTAGAAATAAATGGCATTACTATAAAATTGAGAGCCCAAAAGATAATCCAGCTTACTTTGATAAAACTTTTTCTTCGTTTCCAAAATTCCGATTCTCTTACAAGCAATTCCCATCCTAAAACACCTGCAATAATAAAGAAAGGTATGATTGTTAACACAAAACGTTCCTGTTTATTTGGAAAGCTACTGTGAAAAAGTAAAAAAACAAATGTAGGCAAAAACAATAAAAGATATTTCTTCCATATCCTAACAAAACCAGTAAAAAGGAATATACTTACAGGTGGCAGCAAAATACCGCCAATAAGCAAAAGATAAGTGTACCAGCTTGAAACTATATAATCATTGGAATGATCGATATTATATTGAATGTAAACTAACATTTCAGCAAATGGACGACCCCAAAGTATCCAATCAATTATACCTTGAAGCACAAAAACACTTGCAATAAAGCCCAAAGCCATAATTAAAATGGCTTTCCATTGCATTTTCAAAATCATTACGATACCAATTCCTACGATAAACAATGCCACCTGAAATCGTGTAGAAAAAGCCATTCCCAACAATACTCCAGCCCAAAAGAATTCTTTTGCAAATACATTTAGTTTATCTTTTTTATAAATAAGCCAAACTGCCCACATCAAAAACGGAATAGCTACTACTTCAGCCAGATTTCTTACACTAATCCATGGGAAAAACCACAACAAAGCCAAAAGCAAGCCTGCCTTGGTTGCTATTTTTTTATCAGAAGCCTTTTCGATAATTTTATAGCCAAAATATACTACTAACAAACTCCATAGTGCATGAATAAGTCTGATAAAAAACATTTTATTTTGCGGATTATCAATTCCTAACCAATTAAAAAGTGTAAGAAAAATATAATTAAGTCCAACATAAAAAAAACTATGACCACTCGGACCAGCATTTCCATTACTCATTGGCAACCAATTATTGTAATCAGTGCCATCAACCCACGATTGTGCAGCTTCAATTATTAAATAATGATCGTCGTGCATACCAAAGCCTTTTGCAAAAACAACAGCAATAAAACGCGATATAAAAGCCAGAAACAAAATACAAAGCAATGTCTTTTCTTTCCAATATTTTTTTAATAAATCCATTATTTTTTGATTAAGTTATTCAATTTATCAATATTCGATTTCCAACTATAATTCGCTTTAATAAAACGAAGGGCATTTTTTGATAATTCATTTCGCAATTCAACATTTTTTATCAAATTGCAGACACAATCTGCCAATTCATCAGCCGTATTACCAAGCAAAATTTCTTTGTTTAAATCCGCATTAAGTGCACTATTAGATAAAGAAGTAGTTATACATGGAATTTGCATCGACATGGCTTCCAGTAATTTATTCTGCAATCCGGTACCTATCCTCATTGGAGCAATAAATATTTTCGATTGAGCATAAAACAATCTAATATCTTCAACCCAACCGGTTATGGTAATATAATCTGATTTCAATGCAATTATTGCAGGATGTGGATTTGCACCAGCAATCACCACTTTTAATTTACCACATTTTTGCTCGGCCAGAGGTATAATTTCTTTAAGCAAAAACAAAGCAGCATCCACATTTGGCGGATAAGCCATATTACCTGTAAATACAACATCAAACTCTTTGCTACAATCTATTGATTGAAAATAATCGAAATCAACACCATTTGAAATAATTTCAATTAATTTATTATCATCGTGAGGTATCAAATCTCGGTCTGTCTCCGAAATAATTATCTTATTATCAAACAAATCGAAAACCTTTTTTTCATAGTTAATCAGTCGATTGTATTCCAATTGTAAAATAAATTTTAAATAAAACGGCGATACTGACAACCTACGTTTTACACCATAAGAAAATACATCTTGATAATCAATTGTTTTTTTGCATTTCAAATCAAAAGTATATTCTGCCATTCGCAACAACTGGCAAAATACATGATCAGGATTAATCTCTTTAAAATAATCTTCAAGTTCTTTTTTAATTGATGGCTTATAAAAATAAGCAACCTGAAAAGGTAATGCTGAAAACATAGCCTTCATCAAATTTATTGCAATTTGATATTTCTTAAGTTTTACAATTCTAATTGATTTACAATATAATTTTACTGCTTGATATAATTTATCATTTAGTTTTTGCTCAGTCAAACAAAACAAATGAATTTCGTGATATTCAGAAAGCAAACGTAAGAAATGAAAAGCCCTAAGCTTATCACCTTTATCTAATGGATAAGGAAATCGCGAAAGAACAACTAATAATTTCATTTCTATCTAATTATTTATTAATTGATTATAAAAACTCAACAATTTCTGAATAATTTTTTTATTATCATGTTCTGCTTCTATCAGAAATCTGGCATTTTCAGCAATTTTTTTACGCAAATTACCATCAGATACAGCTTCAATAACTGCAAGTTTAAAGTCCTCAGCAGTATTAGCAATTAAAATATTCTCTTTATGTGTATAATTAATCCCTTCGGCACCAATTTTGGTTGTAATTACAAGCTTTCCTAATGCCATAGCTTCAATTATTTTAATTCTGATACCACTTCCCGAAAAAAGAGGAACAATCATAATCCCTTTTGAATGAATAAAATCTTTTGCATTTTCAACCTCGCCTACAATTTCAATATTTTGCAATTTGAATTTGTTAAACGAAGTTGGCATTTTTCGTCCGGCAAGTGTAAACATTACATCAGGTATTTCATCAATTATCAATTGCCATACATTTTGCAGAAACCATTTAATTCCAGCTTGATTGGGTATCCAATTCATTGCACCTATATGAAATAGGCTTATGTTTTCTTGTGCAAACTTATAATTATATTCTTCAATATCAATACCAAATGAAATATTAGTGATGGGCACAATACAATTGTTTTTCACAAAGAAAGTTTCATCTTTCTTACTTATACACGCAATACCATCAAACTTATTTATAACATTAAGTTCGTAATTTTTAAGTGTATCCGACAAATGTTTGATATAAAAACGCTTAAAAGGATTTTTGCAATCCATTGCTATCCTTTCCCAAATTAAATGCTCAATATTATGCGATCTTAAAACTATTTTAGCATCCGAATACTTTCTGATTTCTTCAACATAAGGAGTTAAAAATAAGGTTTCAAGCTGAATAACATCGTATTTATCAAGAAGCAGAATGTCGATAATTTTTTCAGTAAATGCATTAGAAATAAAACGCTCAACATGATATGATTCATTAGAAAAAATATTCTTAAAAGCCTCAAAAGGTTTTATTTTTAAATCAATAAATACAGTTTCATAATCAGTTGATTTCAAATACCATTCGGGTAGATTTTCTTTAGTCGTATTGTTTTTAAAACTACTAATTGCCAACACCTTAACAGAATGACCGGCATTTATAAGTCCCATGGTAATATTATGCATAGCTATTGAACCACCTTCGTGAGGAGGATAAGGCGGTTTGTTGCATATTTGTAATATTCTCATTCTTATTTCTTTGAAAAAAATCGTTTAAAAAATCGTTTCCAAGCATCCCCATCAAAAACTGGCGAATCGGTAGTTGCTTTAAATGTTAGTACAATACCAACAGGCAAAAATACAAGTGATGACAACCACATTCCTTGAACTGCTTCCAAAACACCTTCTCTCGATGATTTTTCGCCAATCATGGATAAAATATGGAATATGACAAAAAACAAAACTGACATTACAACAGGCAAACCAAATCCTCCTTTGCGGATAATGGCACCGAGTGGTGCACCAATAAAGAACAATATCAAACAAGCTATTGAAAGTGTAAATTTGCGATGCCATTCAATATCATAACGTCTGATGTATTCATCCCGTTCGTCAAAATCAATTTTCCAAAAATCAATATCACTTTTCACACTCAAAGTTACATTGTTTATTGTTTCAAAAATTTTCATTTTATCTTCCTTTTTTGAAGATAATAAAAGATTATTATTTAGCTTGGGCAAAGTATCAAGGTTTAAAACTAATGCCGTATCATATAATGAAGTAAGATGATAAAATCTGTTTTTAAATGAATTAAAAAAATCATTTTTCTTGACAATTAATTCTTTAACCAGTGTATCTTCTGCTTTTATCAATTGCTTTAAATTTAGCATTTGAAAGTGATTTTTAAATAACTCTTCATTTGTTTTCGAAAAAGCAAAAGCAGACAAATCAAATCTGCGATACTCTTCTTTAAATGTAGTTCTTGAAAGAGGTCTTTTTAACATATTTTCTTGCGAACTAAGGTCTTCTTCATAATTTGAACCATCATATAAAGTAAAAACCAAAAAACGATTATCAGGAGTTAACTCCATTTTACCCGATTTTGCAATGGTTAAATTTGTGTTCCCCATGCGTTTTGTATGATTGTAAATCATTACATTATGCAATGTTTTTCCATCACTATCTTTTTTTCCAATTTTTATTATAAAACCATCAATACCATTATAAAAAACACCTTCCTGAATATTTACGGCAGGTTTTTTCGATTGCACATCATATAACAAAGACCTGAATTTCAGATTAGCATATGGCATTACATTATTTGAAAAATAAAAGGCAATTGCACTAATAAAAATGGAAACAATAATTAAAGGTTTCATTATTGTACGTAGTGAAATTCCAGCAGCTTTAATGGCAGTTAACTCATATTTTTCGCCTAAGTTTCCAAAAGTCATTAATGATGAAAGTAAAATTGCTAAGGGTAATGCCAGCGGAACAAAAGTTGCTGAGGCATAAAACATCAGCTGTGCTATAATATACCATTCCAAACCCTTACCCACAAAATCGTCAATATATTTCCACAAAAACTGCATTAAAAGGATAAACAAAGCAATGAAGAAAGTCATTACTAATGGTCCAAAATAAAGCTTAATTATCAGTTGATATATTTTTTTCACTCAATAATTTTTATAATGCAAACCTACAAAAAAATTATGAATTAAGTCTTTTATCAAATATTAAAATTTGTTATATATGAGTCAGCTAAGCAAAGGTGTAAATTATCATAAATTAAGACACAAACTATTGATTACATAGCTAACATTTTTTTGAAAACTATTAGATTTAGGTTTTTTGAAGCAAACTCTTATATATTAGTGCTTTAAAACAAAAAAAACGCTCACCAAAAGATGAGCGTTTTTTTAAAATTCGGAAAATATATTTAGAAAATATATCTTATTCCAAATTGTGCCAACCATCTGGAACCAGAACTACTTATACTTGCAACGTCAGTATCACCAGGTTTACGGAAAGTAAATTGTGGTGTAACTCCATCATTATTTTTGAAACCTTCAAATTTAATTAGCTGATAAGTCCCGTTGGTAATATAATAACTACGTCCCCAATCATGGTTTAGTAAATTAGCAAAATTCTGTATATCAAATGATAATTGTAAAGTATTCTTTTTGCCTGCAATAAAGAAATAGAAATCCTGAGCAAAACGAATATCAATATCATGATCGAAAGGTAAACGAGCTCCGTTACGTTCAGCATATTTACCTTTGCGTGATTTCAAATAATCATCATTATTGATAAACTGTTCCAAATTTGCCCATTGTTGAGCTGCAGTAACAGTTACTCCATTTACGGTATAATCTTTCAAAGCTATTTGAGTTTCATTTGCTGGTACAAAAATCAAATCCTGATCGTTGTTATAATCTTCATTGGTCATTTTGTATCCATCTAAGTAAATATATGAATATCTGTTGCCTGATTGTCCGTTGTAATAAACGCCTATAGAACTTGCAAAGTATTTTTTATATTCTTTTCTGTAAGATAAGAAAGCAACAACTCTGGAACCCATATCAAAATTTGTATATGCCATATCTAAATTATTACGCCCGTTAACATTGGCTGTATAACGCCATTGTGATGAATTTTGTGAAGAAGTTCCATCGGTTATTCCTTTTGAATGACCTAAAGTATATGCAATACTACCTGCAAAACCTTTTGAAAGTGGTTTTTCTAATTGAATGGTAAAGTTATAACTATAACCTTCGCTGGTATTTTTAGCAAGATAAATACCTGTGTAAGTATTTTCAATCAAATTTGGCGAAGCATTTCCTTGATATATAGGGCGAAAATCAGCACCACCATTTAAGGTTTTTACTGAAGGCTTCATATTAATATTATAGTAAATAACATTGTTCATGGTTTTTGTGTACATTGCTTCTACTGATGCAATTAAACCCCACCAAGGTAATTTTTTATCTAAACCTAAACTGGCTCTAAGCACTTGTGGAAATTTAAAATCCTGAGAAAATAAATTGATTTCACCAGATGGAACTTTAAGTGTGCTTCCAAAATCAGAAGCCACATATTGATTGTTCCAATCAGGACGTAAAACCGCTTGTTTGCCTGAAATACCTCCAACAATCATCCCACAATTTGTATATGCCCCTGCTGGCCAAACCAAAGGAACACGACTTGTAAATATACCAATACCTCCTCGTAATTGTAATGATTTATCGCCATTTACATCATAATTGAAACCAATTCGTGGTGAAAACATAATTTGAGATTTTGGCATTTGACCTGATTTAGCATTTCCCAAATCATAACCTGCTGCGGTAATTTTTGCCAAAGTAGTATCAAAACCATTAATAGCAATAGGATCATCCTGAAAAACAGGAATATCAACACGTATACCAGCAGTAATTTTCAAGCGACTATTCATTTCATATTCATCTTGTGCATAAAAGCCTAATTGCATTGCTTTAAAATCAGCAGCAGCAGCTGTGCCATCTCCTGTAACGTTATCAACCAACGAATAACTTCTTGAAAAATTAGCTTTTTTATCCTGTAAAAAATCCAAAACACTATTATATTGATAATTACCAAAATTATCACGTATAAATAAGTTATACATTTTATAGAATTCATTATGAGTTCCAAAAGTAAAAGTATGTTTGCCTTTGTAAATTTCAAAATTATCTGTAATTGTAAAGATATCTTGTTTTAATGAATTAGCTGATGAGTATCTTTCTGAACCAAATACAATATATCCAGAACCATCTTTGATGCTAACATATGGAAAATTAGACCCATTTGGGTTTCTATCATCATCAACTTTGGTATATCCCAATATCAGATTGTTTGCAAAACGATTTCCAAAATTGCTTTTTAATTCAATAGCTGTTGAGTTAGTTGTTGAAACAAAATTTACCCAATTGTTATAAAAAACAATCTGTGTTTTTCCTTGCGATTGATAAGGATAAATGGCTTCGCCTTTGGTATAACTATGACGAACAGTAAGTTTATGATTTTTATTGATATTGTAATCAATTCTGAAAATAAACTTATCGCTATAGGTTTTATTGATAGAATTTTCAAAAGTTCCGGGATCGTAACCAAAAGAATTTATTTTATTAACTAACAAATCAATAGAATCTCTTTTATTTTTCATATTGCCTTCGTAAGTAGAAAAACTATAAGGATTTGGTGTTTCATTTCGTTGTTGTTCAGCATTAAAGAAGAAAAACAATTTATTTTTAATAATAGGACCACCTAAGCTTATACCATAAGATTTATTAGAAAACGGATCGTATTTAGTTCTTAATGTATCTGGTGATGTACCGGCAAAGTTTTCGTTTCTAAAGAAGTAATAACCGGTTCCTTTAAATTCGTTGGTACCGCTTTTGGTAACTGCATTAATACCAGCACCAGCAAAACCACTTTGTTTAATATCGTAAGGAGCTACTGAAACCTGAAATTGCTCAATGGCATCCATCGAAATGGGAGAAACGCCAGTTTGTCCGCCGTTTGTACCCGAAGAAGTTAAACCAAACACATCATTATTAACGGCGCCGTCAATAAAAATAGAATTATAACGGTTGTTGGTTCCGGCAACACTTACTCCACCACCATAATTAGAAGCTTGAGGAGTTAAACGTGTAAAATCTGATATATCTCTTGAAATTGAAGGCATAGCCTTAATTTCATTTGCACCGATATAGGTTTCAGCTCCGGTTCTGTTTCCGTCAAAAATATCGTTTTTACGAGCAGTAACCTCAACTCCAGTTAGAACAGTAGATTTTTCAGCCATTTTAACACTAAGTTTGAATGCTTGCCCCAATGAAAGATAAATATTATTGGTAATATTATCATTGAAACCAATAAAACTGATGGTAATGGTGTAAGGACCACCTACATTCATATTTGCCATTCTAAAAAACCCCTTCATATCAGTGGTTGTGGCAAATTTTGAACCAGTTGGATTATGCACAGCAATTACGGTTGCTCCCGGTAAGGTTTCATTATTAGTTCCATATACAACACCATTCATAGATGAAGTTGTAACCTGTGCCCTGACTTGATTCGTAATTAATAAAACCAACATCAAGACTAAAAAAATAAATGTTCTTTTCATAAAAAGATTTTTTTAATTAATAATTGATTGCAAATTACGTATTTTTTTTATTATTGAAAGTTAATTTTATATTTATTTTTCAACAATTTTTCAACATTCTTAATATTAATAATTCATAGATAAAAATATAATCTTTTCAATATTAAATTATGATAATCAATAATATATAGTGCTTAATTAAACTGATTAATTAAGAATACATACAGGGATATTACAACAAATGGAAAAATTGTATTTATTTCGTGTAATAATTATCATTAATTTTACGTTTTAATTTAGCTTACAATAAACATATGAAACAATTAAAAAAAATCGCTATTTATCAGGTTTTTACACGACTTTTTGGGAATACTCAAAGAATTAATAAACCTTGGGGTCGAATTGAAGAAAATGGTGTTGGTAAATTTAATGATTTCACATTAAAGGCTTTACAAAAAATAAAAGATTTAGGCATAACACATATTTGGTTTACTGGCATCTTACATCATGCTGTGATAAATGATTATACAAAATATGGTATTTCAAACGATTTTCCGGAAATAGTAAAAGGCAGAGCCGGTTCTCCTTATGCTGTAAAAGATTATTATAATGTAAATCCTGATTTGGCTGAAAATCCACAAGAAAGGCTTAATGAATTTAAAGAATTAATAGAAAGATGCCATAAAATTGAACTGAAAGTTATAATTGATATTATTCCAAATCATGTTGCTCGTAATTATGTAAGTATTAGCAAACCTAATGGGATTTTTGATTTAGGAAGCCATGATAACAAAAACCTTGTTTATCATCGAAATAACAACTTTTATTATAATCCAGGAGAATACTTCAAAACGCCTGAATGGCTTAATGAATATCAGGTTTTAGGTGGAGAATCAAATACAAATGAAAATTTTGTTGAATTTCCGACAAAATGGACAGGAAATGGCTCTCGATTGTCGCAACCACATTTTTATGATTGGTACGAAACCGTAAAACTTAATTATGGCATCAGCCCCGAAGGTGTGAAAGAATTTGACTGTTTGCCCGAAAACTTTGATTATAAAACAAATTCAGAACATTTTCATTTCTGGAAAAACAAAGACATACCCGATACTTGGAAAAAAATGAGAGAAATTGCTTTGTATTGGCAAAATATGGGGGTTGATGGTTTTCGTTATGATATGGCAGAATTGGTACCAGTTGAATTTTGGAGTTATCTGAATTCGTGCTTAAAAATGATTAATCCTGAATTTTTGCTTTTGGCTGAAGTTTACAATCCTGCAGAATACAGGAATTTTATTTTTAATGGAAAAATGGATTATCTATATGATAAAGTAGAACTTTATGATACATTAAAAGCAATAATAAGAGGAGAAGAAAATACCGATAGAATTATTCAAATTCAGAATAATTTATCTGATATTGAGCATCATATGTTGCATTTTCTCGAAAACCATGATGAACAAAGAATTGCAAGTCCCGAATTTGCTGGAAATCCATATTTTGCATTACCAGCTATGGTTTTATCAGCTTGTATCAGAACATCGCCTACAATGATTTATTTCGGACAAGAAGTTGGGGAACCCGCTGCCGAAAATGCCGGATTTGGATCTCCTTCAAGAACTTCAATTTTTGATTATATTGGGGTTCCACATCATCAACGATGGATGAATAATAAAAAATTTGATGGTGGTCAACTTTCTAATAAAGAATTACAACTTAGAAATTATTACAAAAATTTACTCAACTTCACATTAAAGAGTAGTGCAATAATTGGTAAATATCAAGAAATTCATGGACACAACAGAGCATATACACCATGGTACAACAATCATGTATTTAGCTTTTGCAGGTATTCAGACTCTGAAAAACTGATTATAATTTGCAATTTTCATCATACAGATACTTTTGGTTTTGATTTAGAAATACCACCTTATCTTATAAATATCTGGAAAATGACCGAGGGTAATTATCAATTAAGCGATCAATTGTTTGGAAATTTCAATACAATTCTAAACATAAGTGATTCTTTGGGAAAAACCAGAATTACAATTGCTCCTTTAGAATCATTTATCTTAAAAATCATTTAATCAAAAGCTTCATTTGCAATTTATTAAAGCATTAATCTTTTTAATTTATGAAAAATTCACGCTTATTATTTATTTCAGTTTTCATTTTTATACTAACAAGCTGTAAAAAAGACGAAAGTTCTGTTCCTATTACTGAAACCGGAACTTTTAAGATTAATCTTAAACATAGTATTGCGAATTTGCCAGTAGAATTAAACCAGAATATTTATATAAATGAAGCAGGAAACCATTATGAAGTTAATGATATTATGTATTTTATATCGGATGTAAAATTACATCCCCATATTGGCACTCCCTTTATTATCGATAAAAGTACTTTAGCTCATTATGTGGATGTTGGTATTCCGTCAACATTAAACTGGACTTTTAAAGATGCAATTCCTGTTGGAGTTTATGATTCTATTTCATTTATTTTCGGTATCAATAAAGACAAAAACATTTCAAATTCGTTTGTAAATCCACCCGAATCAAATATGTTCTGGCCCGAAATTCTTGGTGGTGGTTATCATTATATGAAAATTAACGGCAAATGGCTGAATCAACAAAATACATCTGTTGCTTTTAACTTCCATTTCGGAATCGGACAGATTTATACTGATACTGTTACTTATAACGTAAATACCATTACTTCTTATGTACAGAATTATTTCAGTGTAAGTTTGCCATTAACTTCATTTCAGATCCTAAAAAATCAAGCCACCTCCATAAATCTGGAAATGGCTATTGATAAATGGTTTAAAACTCCACATGTATGGAATCATAACTATTGGGGAAGCAGTATTATGCAAAATCAAAAAGCTTTGCAAACCATTAAAGAAAATGGATTTGATGTGTTTAGTATCAAATAATTAACTGTTGTACAACCTACTGCGTTGTTCCTTTATTCTGTCGTCTGAAATATAATCATCATATTCTGTACGCTTATCAATCATGCCATTGGGTCCCATTTCAATAACCCGATTACAAACAGTCTGAATAAATTCGTGGTCATGTGATGACATCAAAATATTGCCTTTAAATTTAATAAGTGTATTGTTAAAAGCCTGAATAGATTCCAGATCCAGATGATTTGTAGGTGTATCGAGCAACATAATATTGGCATTTCGCAACATCATACGGGCAATCATACATCTAACTTTTTCGCCACCCGAAAGTACATTTGCATTCTTATAAATTTCATCTCCTGAAAATAGCATTTTCCCTAAAAATCCTCTCAGATACATTTCTGAGGTATCTTCAGAAAACTGACCTAACCAATCGGTTAGTGATATTGGTTTTTGGAAAAGATGTTCGTTTTCTAATGGTAGATAAGCTTTTGTAATGGTTTGTCCCCATTCAAAACTGCCGCTATCGGGTTCAATGTGACCTTTTAATATTTCAAACATATAGGTCATAGCACGGGTATCTCTTGATAAGAAAATGATTTTATCATCTTTATGAACGCTGAAAGATAAATCTTTAAACAAAACTACACCTTCAACACTTTTGGTAAGATTAGTAACTTCAAGTATGGTGTTTCCAGGTTCGCGTTCGGGCGTAAAAATAATTCCGGGATATTTACGGGTTGATGGTTTTATTTCTTCAATATTAAGCTTTTCTATCATTTTTTTACGACTGGTAGTTTGCTTTGATTTTGAAGCATTTGCACTAAAACGAGCAATAAATTCTTGTAACTCTTTTTTGCGTTCTTCAGCTTTTTTGTTTTGAGTTAATTGTTGACGTAAAGCCAATTGACTTGATTCGTACCAAAAAGTATAATTTCCCGAAAACATTTGTATTTTATTGAAATCTATATCAACGATATGGGTACAAATGGTATCCAGAAAATGTCGGTCGTGAGAAACAACCAAAACCGTATTTTCGAAATTTGCCAGATAATTTTCGAGCCATTGAACGGTATCTAAATCTAAATCATTGGTAGGTTCATCGAGGAGTAAATTGTCAGGTTTGCCAAAAAGAGCCTGTGCCAAAAGTACTTTAACTTTTTGCTTTCCGCTCATTTCTTTCATTAACTTGTTGTGAAATTCTTCTTTAATACCCAAACCACTTAATAAACTTGCAGCATTGCTTTCGGCATTCCAACCATCCATTTCAGCAAAACGGCTTTCTAATTCAGAAGCTTTAATTCCATCTGCTTCCGAAAAATCAGGTTTAGCATAAATTTCATCTTTTTCTTTCATGATTGCACTTAATTCTGAGTGCCCCATCATTACTGTATCTAAAACACTATATTCATCAAACTCGAAGTGATTTTGTTTTAGTACAGAAAGTCTTTCGGAAGAACCAAAACTAACATTGCCTCTTGTGCTTTCTTGGGCGCCATAAAGAACCTTTAGAAAAGTGGATTTTCCAGCTCCATTAGCTCCAATAATACCATAACAATTGCCAGGCGAAAATTTCAAATTAACATCCTGAAACAATATACGTTTCCCAAATTGCACGCTTACATCAGATACTGTAATCATTTAAAAAAGTGTTATTTATGTGATTTATTAATACGCTTATAAAAAGTGTGCAAAGGTATGAAAAGGATTATGATTTACTGCTATATAATTGATTTTATTTCCCTTAAAATATGAATGTTTTGGCTAAAGATAAACAAATCAAGGATTTTGAATAAAATCAATTTACTGAAACTGCTGCCGGATTCTGCAAAAACATTTTGGCAAGGCAAGAATAAAGTGTTGGCAATATTTGTTGAAGTTGCTTTGGATTTTCAAAGAAATGTTCTACAACTACTGCAAAAAACTCCATATCATTAGTATAAGCATATTCGCGAAAAAAATCGTCGTTTCTCACTATATCTTTTGCATATTCGGCCTGTATATCATAATCTGCCGTATAGCGTCTGAAAGAAGTGATATTTACTTCGTTTTGTTGATAAATTATTAGTGCATGTGCAAATTCGTGAAAGCCCAGATTTATATTATCCTGAGTGTTTTCGAACCCATAAAGAAATTTGTCCCATGCCAACGACATAACTCCGTAGGCACTCGTTCCGCCATACATATAACTGTTGAATAATTTGGAATAAAACTGCTGGGGGTAAACACGAAAGATGGTAAAATTCTCAAATTTGTATTGTCTTAATCCGAAAGTGATTTTTACTGCAGTAGCAGCTATCATTAATATTACTTTCCCATCAACTTCCATATCTTCCATTCCGATAAATTTTTTATCTTCGATAAATGTTTTTACTCTGTAACCGAAAATAATCTTTTTGTCAGCGCTTAAGTTATTATAGTAAGGAAAATTATTTTTCAACAACTCCTCCTCTTCATAAGTTAATGATGGTTTTTTTTGATTAAGATAAGCATATTTGGGTTCTTTGTTTTGCTTAAAGCGGTATATATCAATATAATCAAATATTAATGAAAGAAATGTTGTGCCATCGGAAAAAAAATAAAATTTTAGACCAAAAAGAAAGATTATAAATAAAACGATTAATAATTCCATATCCTATAAATTTTTTCTTTCAACAAAACGATTATACCTCCGATTTAGACTTTTTTAGTTTACGATTTTCGATAATAAACCAAACTGAAACAGCAAGAAAAGGCAAGGTTGATACTATCATTTTGATATTTAAATTTAAAATACCAATAAGAAATATTACTAAAACAAGTAATGAAATACAAGCTATTGCAATATAAGTTAAAGTTTCTAAAGGGCTTTTTCGAAACAGATTTATTATTAGCAAAATTTGTCCAACAAACGGCAAAACTGTTAATGGATGTAAAGCAGATATTGGGTCTGTTGTCATTTTTTTCACTATTTCAAAAGCTGCTTCAAATAAAAACATATGATGATTACCTCCCCACTCCAAATAAGCAATAAGTGATGTAAGTATTAAAGCCAGATTGAGTAATTTAATTTTCATTAAATATGATTTTGATAAATTATTTTTCAAAGATAAAAAATATATTAACGTGAGTTATGGTTTGGTTTGATAATTTAATTATTGACAAATTTTATTACAATGTCTTCTTTGAATGAATGACTGACCTCAAATTATTAACGTTACAAAACAAGCAAATAAAAAGGAAGTTTTTGCGAGCAATAAAGAAGCAATGACGAAGATATTTAATACAAATTAATCAATAGGAAACTTGAAAAGTCAAACAATTTGATTTAGTTGGGTTAAAATATGCAAAAAAAAAGCCTTGTTGTTAGCAAGGCTTTATATAACTTAAAATCAAATATTAA
>CAZWRD010000056.1:0-17714 GCA_964636105.1 uncultured Bacteroides sp. | reverse complement strand
ACAATATGTTAATTGAAGCCACAAATTTATAAAAATATTTTGCATTGTGTTAGCATTTAGAAAAAAAATTAACAAAAAAACATAGTATATCCATTATTGCAATTTATTAGAAGAAATATTTCAATATGTTTTTATTACAAAAAATCGTAAATTTGCAATTAACAAACAAACCTTTTCGTTACAAATGAGTCTTTATATTAAAAATAATCTTTAAAAAAATATAGTATGAACAAACTGATAGCTCTGATTTTGATGTTTTTCACAGGATTTGCTGGAGCTCAAAATATAAATCCTGCCGAAGATGAAGCGCTTGTAAAAATAAAAGTTACTACCATGGATGGCAAAGCCCGCCCCAACGACGAAATTATTTTTGTAAGCAGCAAAACCGGAAAAACATTTAAAAGCATCAGCAACAGCGATGGCAAATCTACCATTATTCTGAAAAAAGCCGATAAATACGAAGTTTTTTACAACAACCTCAACGAAAAGGAAAAGGTTCAAGAATTTGAAATTCCCGACAACAAAGGCAAATATAGCATCAATCTGAGCCTTAAATACGACCCGCCACGTACCATCACCCTCAAAAATGTGTTTTTCGATAGCGGCAAAGCCATACTTAAAAAAGAAAGCTTTGTAGCCCTCAACGAATTATACGATGCCCTTAAAATGAAACCCGCTATGGTAATAGAAATTGCAGGTCATACCGATAATGTGGGAAACCAAGCAGCCAATCAGTTGCTTTCAGAACAACGGGCAGTAAGCGTAAGAGTTTATCTTATTCGCAAAGGCATAGACCCTAAACGCATTCAGGCAAAAGGTTATGGCGACACCGAGCCTGTAGCCTATAACGACAACAGTGAAGGTCGTCAGCAAAACCGCCGCACCGAAGTAAGAATTATAAGCGAATAAACTCATACAAAAAAAAGGAAATTGACTTAAGGCAGATTATTTTTTTGAAAAAATGTTATTACCTTCTGCTAAAAACTAATTAGCAGGCAAATCGTTACCATCCGACAATAACAGATTATTCAGATAAGTACAACAACCGAAGCCCGATGTATTGTTTTGAATGTTGATACTACTTATTCCATCCGGAGCAAACGCAATAGAGTTCCACCAAATAGAAGGACCGTTTTTATACAATGATAATTTTACTTTGAAAAATGTGATTTTCGACAGATAAATTTTAAGAAAAACATCACTTTGCGGATTGCATACAAATTCGAGCGGAACTTCACTTTCACCAGCTTCAGTTGGGGTTAATGTAAGATAAGTAAATTGTTTTGCAACACCCTGTGCACCCGAACGGTTGAAAATTCTTATTTCATGATTAGGAACAGGTGTAATGTTGATGTCGGGTTCATCTTTTTTGCAGTTTACCAATAATGCTAATAATACTGCAATTAATGAGATTTTTAAATAATTATTCTTCATAACATTGTTTATTAAAATTGATAAAAAATTGTCCCGAATTAATTCTAAGTTGTATTTTTAATTGTACCGAAACCGGTATAAATAAAGTTAAAACTATACAAAATTTTCCTTTCGATAATAAATTTATTACACTGTAAGCAAACTTATTAATGTTATGCATACATGAAAGTTTTAAAAAACACTATTCTGCATCATATTTAACCACCACCTTTTGTTTCCATCTGCCGGTTAAATAATAAATATAAGAAAAGCTCATCCCTATTGCCCATCCAATGGGTATTGCCCACCATATTCCAACAACACCAATGCGGGGTGCCAGAAAATATGCCAAAGGAATACGAACTACCCACAATGCAAATAAAGTGATAAACATCGGTATCAAAGTATCTCCCGCTCCGCGCATTACTCCGCCTATTACAAACATAGTTGAAAACACAACATAAAACGAACTTACAATTACCAAATATTGATAGCCAACTTCTATAACCTGCATATCAGTTGTAAACATGGCCATTATATACCTACCAAAAATCACATTAAGTAATGTAACTGCTATTGATACCACCGAAGTCATCATTAAAGTAGCTTTCAAGCCATTTTTAACCCTTTCAGGTTTATTGGCGCCAAGGTTTTGCCCCACAAAAGCCGACAAAGCACCACCAAAATTCATAGCTGGCAACGAAGCCAAAGAGTCGAGCCTGCTGGCAGCACTATAAGCCGCTATAACATCTGTTCCGTGTTTGTTTACAATACCATACAAAGCCACCATACCAAAGGCAACAAAGGTTTGTTGCAAACCCGTTGGCACGCCAATTTTAATGCTTTTCTTGAAAATTTCCTTATCGAAACTCAGCTTTCTGATGTATAATTTCACCAGATCGTTCTTGCGATTAAGGTGTAATATCATGGTAAGAAAAGCCCCAGCCTGCGAAATTACGGTTCCCAAAGCAGCACCTTCCACACCCATCTTAAATACCATAATAAATAATAAATCTAAAACAATATTTACTACATTAGCTATAACCAAATAATAAAGCGGAGTTTTCGAATCGCCCAATCCACGCAATGCAGCACTGGTACCATTAAAACCAAATAAAAAAACAGCACCAGCTAAATAAACATTTAAATAAATTTTGGCTTGAGGGATTACCTCTTCGGGCAAACCTGTAAAACGCAATATCGTTTCGCTGAAAACAATGCCCAAAATGCTAATAAAAACAGAAGCAAAAAACAAAAATATATACATCGTATCAATAGCTCTTCGAACTTTTACCAAATCTTTGGCACCAAAAAATTGAGCTATTATGATTGTAGATCCCGTAGCAATACCGATAATCATAGAGATAAGAGCAAAAATAATTGGAAAAGAAGCTCCAATAGCAGCTAAAGCCGTTTTACCCAAAACATGACCAACTATTATACTATTAACAATACTATATAATTGCTGAAAAACATTACCTAGCAACATAGGTATTGCAAACTTAAGAATTAATCCTCTTTCATTTCCAACAGTAAGATCAGCCATTAAAACATTTTTATGCAAAAGTAAGTTTTTTATCTTATAAAAGGAGCTTTTTGTTCATTTTATCAAAACAAAAAAGGCTTATCAGATAAATCCAATAAGCCCTTTTGTTGTGATCTCACCAAGAATCGAACTTGGATCTGAAGTTTAGGAAACTTCCGTTCTATCCGTTGAACTATGAGACCATTTCTTATATATCAAAATACTTTTTTGTTTAGGATACTTCCGTTACCTGACGGCAGGCAGGCAGGCAAGTATCCGTTGAACTATGAGACCCTGATTTTTTGCAAAGATATAAATTTTTCAAAAACTCACGGAAACTATACTCCATACTTAAGCTATTTTATTTCACTTCCATTTTTAACAACTTCTGTCGGTGCAACAAAACAAAGTTTTCCGTCGTGGTCTTCAGCCATCAGTATCATGCCCTGCGATTCTATTCCTTTCAGGTTTTTTGGAGCAAGATTTACCAATATACTTACTTTTTGACCAATAATATTTTCGGGTTCATAAAACTCAGCTATGCCCGAAACCACAGTTCTTTGATCAATGCCGGTATCAATTTTCAGTTTGAGAAGCTTTTTGGTTTTCGGAACTTTTTCTGCTTCAATAATGGTTCCAACTCTTAAATCAATTTTTGCAAAATCATCGTACTCGATATTGCCTTTTGAAGCTTTGGCTAAAAAGGCTGCTTCCTCATTTGCTTTTTTGGTATCGAGCAATTTCTGCACCTGATTTTCAATTTCGGTATCTTCTATTTTCTGGAAAAGGAAACCAACTTCCGATAATTGATGGGCTTCTTTTATCAAATCTGTTTTGCCTGCAAATTCCCATTTTTGCTGATTAATATTGAGCATTTTGCATAGTTTTTCGGCTGTAAAAGGTAAAAAAGGTTCGCAAAGGATGCTCAAATTGGCACATATCTGAAGCGAAATATTTAAAATGGTTTTCACACGATTTTCATCGGTTTTAAATACTTTCCAAGGTTCATTTTCGGTTAGATATTTATTTCCCAAACGGGCAAGATTCATCATTTCGTTAATGGCTTCGCGGAAACGGTAGTTTTCGATACTTGAAGCAATACGTTGCGGAAATGCATGTATTTCATTAATGGTATTTTTATCGTTTTCGTTAATTTCGCCCAATTCAGGTACAATTCCATTAAAATATTTATGTGTAAGTATGAGTGTCCGGTTTACAAAATTTCCGAAAATGGCAAGCAATTCATTATTGTTTTTTGCCTGATAATCTTTCCAGGTAAAGTCGTTGTCTTTGGTTTCAGGAGCATTGGCACACAAAACATAACGCAATTCATCCTGACGTGATGGAAAATCGGTAAGGTATTCGTGCAACCAAACAGCCCAATTGCGTGAAGTAGAAATCTTATCACCCTCCAGATTCATAAATTCGTTGGCAGGCACATTATCGGGTAAAATAAAACTACCTTCAGCTTTCAACATAGCCGGAAATATGATGCAATGGAAAACAATATTGTCTTTTCCAATAAAATGTACGAGTTTGCTTTCTTTATCTTTCCAGTATTTTTCCCATTCGGGAGTAAGTTCTTTGGTTGCAGAAATATAACCTATAGGAGCATCAAACCAAACATACAAAACTTTGCCTTCGGCGCCATCTATTTCAGCCGGAAGTTTAACACCCCAATCCAAATCGCGGGTAACTGCTCTGGGTTGCAAACCTTGGTCTAACCACGATTTGCACTGACCATAAACATTGGTTTTCCAATCTTCTTTATGATTATCCAAAATCCAATGTCTCAAAAAACTTTCATATTTATCCAAAGGCAAAAACCAATGGCGGGTTTCTTTCATCACCGGAGCATTTCCGCTTATGGCCGAACGAGGATTTATCAAATCAGTAGCATTTAAAGTTGTGCCGCATTTTTCGCATTGATCGCCATAAGCTTTATCGTTGCCACAATGTGGACATGTTCCTGTAATATACCTATCAGCCAAAAATTGTTTGTTTTCTTCATCATAATATTGCATCGAAAATTTCTCAACAAATTCGCCTTTGTTATACAAATTTCTAAAAAAATCATCAGCAGTTTCATGATGCATCTGATTGGAAGTTCTTGAGTAAATATCAAACGAAATACCAAATTCTTTAAAAGATTCTTTAATGATACCATGATATTTATCTACAATCTGTTGAGGAGTAACCCCTTGTTGACGAGCTTTGATAGTAATAGGCACTCCATGCTCGTCTGATCCACCTATAAAAATCACATCTTTATTGGTTGAACGTAAATATCTTACATAAATATCAGCAGGCACATAAACACCCGCAAGATGACCAATATGAATAGGCCCATTAGCGTAAGGTAAAGCAGAAGTAACTGTGTATCTTTTGTATATCATTTTATTAAAATTAATCGGTTGAAAACTTTAACATCCTTTTAAAATATGTTGCGAAAAAAAATTGTAATTTGGCTATGTCAAATCGGGTGCAAAGATAAGGATTTTTCAAGTATTTAAAATCAAGTTATAACTAATAAATAATCAATAAGGATGCGAAAGAAGAACAGCAAAGGAAGTCATTTACTCATCGGGATTTTTTTCCTGCTGACAGCTTTGTTTACTGGCGCCGATTTCGATATGCAGAATAATGTCATGTCAATTTCGCATACCGATTTTGCCATCAATCATCTTTCAAACGTTAATTCATCTTTTGTACCGGATGTAAAAAAAGTTAGATTTATTGATAGTCTTGTTACCTCCTTTTATAAAAAAGGTGGATTCAACGGTACTATTTTGGTTGCCGAAAAAGGGAAAATTTTATATGAAGGTGCATTTGGTTATAGCAATCTGAAAACCAAAGATACTTTAAAGGTAAGTACACCCTTCCAATTGGCTTCAGTTTCAAAAATGTTTACAGCAGCTGCTATTATGCTTTTAAAAGACAAAGGCTTATTAAATTATGATGATGATTTAAGAAAATATATTCCAGAATTTCCAACCTCAGGTATTTCAATCAGAAACTTGCTCAATCATCGTTCGGGATTACAAAATTACATATATGTTGCCGATAATTATTGGGAAAGGAGCAAAGTTTTAAATAATAGTGATATACCCGCTTTATTCAGTCAAAACAATATAAAACCATATTCTCCTCCAAATCATCACTTTAATTATTGCAATACCAATTATGCCTTATTGGCGCTGATAGTTGAAAAAATAAGCGGATTTGAATTTGCCGATTTTATGAAAACCTTTATTTTTAAACCGTTAAAGATGAAATCTGCTTATATTTATTGCAAAGCCGATGATAATTTTGTAAAAGGAAGCGCTATCGGTTTTTCATATTTTTACAAAGGTGGCTTACGTCCCGAAATACCTGATTATTTGGATGGGGTAACCGGAGATAAAGGAATGTATGCCAGTGTTGAAGATCTATTTTTATTCGATCAGGCATTATACAATTGCCCATTTATAAAAAAATCAACCATAGATGAAGCATTTCAACCTTCGCCTGATGATATTGGAAAGAATAAAAAATATGGTTTTGGATGGCGAATTCGTCAGGGTGATGATAACAAAAAAGAAGTTTATCATTATGGATGGTGGCGTGGTTTTAAAACTTATTATATAAGAGAAATGACTGATAAGGTTGCAATTATTTCTCTCAACAATCGATCAAACATACATATTAATAGCATTTTATGCAAAATTTTATGGTATGGGGATAATCAAAACAACGAAGAAATTTCAGAAGAAACAGACGAATAGAAAAATATGCAATCACCACCAAAATTGAAATCGGGCGATAAAATCGCAATTATTGCAACAGCCAGAAAAATTTCTACTGAAGATATTAAGCCAGCAGTTGAAATACTCCAAAAATGGGGATTTGAAACTGTTTTCGGCAGAAATTTATTCAGAGAAGATAACCAGTTTGCCGGAAACGATAAAGAAAGAGCTGAAGATTTGCAATGGGCTTTGGATGATGAAAACATCAAAGCAATATTATGTGCCAGAGGTGGTTATGGAACAGTAAAAATAATTGATAAAATCGATTTCTCTAAATTTACCCAAAAGCCCAAATGGGTAATTGGTTATAGCGATGTTACTGTTCTTCATTCGCATATTCATAAAAACTTCGAAATTGAAACATTACATGCATGCATGCCTATTAATTTTCCGAAAAATATGGAAGAAAATGAGTCGTTAACTAGCATGAGAAAAGCTTTAACCGAAGATAAAATTAGCTATGAATTTATAACACATCCTCTAAATAGAGAAGGTCAATCAGAAGGCATTTTGGTTGGTGGCAACTTATCAATTTTATACAGCCTATCTGCTACAAATTCAGATATTAATACCGATGGAAAGATTCTTTTTATTGAAGATTTGGATGAATATCTGTATCACATCGACCGAATGATGATGAATTTGAAAAGAAGTGACAAATTGGCTAATTTAGCAGGTTTGGTTGTAGGAGGCATGTCTGATATGAATGATAACACCATTGCATATGGGAAAACCGCAGAAGAAATTATAAAAGAGGCGGTTCAAGAATATACTTATCCAGTTTGTTTTGGATTTGATGCTGGGCATATTTCTGACAATAAAGCAATAATATTGGGTAGAAGTGTAAAACTGAGCGTAAACAAAACAGTTAAACTTGAATTTAGCGCAGACATTAATTCAACAAAAACCCTCAAATCATTATTGCAGCAATCCAAAGGAATTATATTGGCAATAACAGCAATGTTTGCATTTATATATTTGTTTCTCAGATTAATTAAATATTTTTTCGGATAAATTATGGCAGAACATAACGAATTGGGCGACAGCGGCGAAAAAGCAGCATTGGCATTCTTAAAAGAAAAGTCTTATGAAATATTGGCAACCAACTGGAGATTTGGTTCAGATGAAATTGATATAATTGCCCGTCACAATAACTTTCTGGTAATTGTGGAGGTTAAGACACGTTCATCAAACTATTTTGGCGAACCAGAAGTATTTGTAACCAAACAAAAACAGAAATTTTTGATTAGAGCTACGCAAAACTATATAAATCAACATAATATTAATGAAGAATGTAGATTTGATATCATTGCAATCGTATCTAAAAATGGCAAAAATACCATACATCATATAGAGGATGCTTTTTATCCTACTATGTAAATGAGATAATTATTTGATTTTTTAATACATCTAAATCAATATTATTTTTATCTTTGTAAAAAAATTTTTATAAACTTAAATATAACTGAAAATGAGAAAGTTTACACTTTTATTTATTTCGTTAGCATTTGGCTTAAGTGCTTATGCTCAAAGAGATAATCAAGTATCTGAAAAAATGTTTCAGATTAATTCAAAAATCCAAAAATCCAATTTTGTTAATGAATCTAAAACTGCAACTAATGCAATTTATAATGCAAACAAAGTTAATATTTTGGACGAAAGCTTTGAAGGAACTACATTTCCACCAACTGGCTGGACTAAGCAAAATCTAGTTTCAAATCCTACTTATCAATGGAAAGAAGGTACTTCAGCACACACTGGTGTTAAAGGAGCAATGGTTGAATATGAACCAACACCATCTCCACAAAACGAATGGCTTATCAGTCCTACTGTTAACTTAAGTTCTTTAACAGTTCCAGTTTTAGAATTTTGGTGGGGTATGAGTTATTACTGGGGAGTAGATCCTAATAATAACTATGACTTCAGAGTAAAAATAAGCACTAATGGAGGAACCAGCTGGACTACTGTTTTTACAGAAGACAGTTTAACAGATTTTCCAAATTATACTTTACAAAAAGCCTCAATTAATCTAATGAATTTTGTAGCTACACCAAGTATTAAAGTTGCATTTCAATATCAAGGTACTGACGGAGCTGCATTATATTTAGATGATATCGTTATTGGCAATTTGATGCCAAACAGAATTGAATTTCAAGAAATTTGGAGTGGATTTGTAAATTTTGATGCACCATTTGATTGGAGCGGTTATTCTCAAATTCCTTTCGGACAAAGTTTCCCTGCTGCTTTTGCTGCTGATATAAAAAGTACAGGTTCTGCTATTCAAAACAATATAAAACTTACTGTTAAAGAATTAACTTCAGGAACTTCTGTTACATCTACCAACACTACTCCAATTTCTATTGGATTTCAACAACATGACACGCTGGAAGTTACTAACGTAGTAACCATCGCAGCTGCTGGAAATTATTCTTTCCAATTAAAAGCAAGTAGCGACTCTGTAGCTGGAGTTATCTATGATGATACAGCAAAAGTAACTGTAAATTCAGCAGTTAATGGTTTGTTTTCAAGAGATAATAATAACTATGACGGATGGAGAAACTGGAACGGTTATGAATCAGGAGCTGTAAATGCTTATCAATTGGCTAACTTATATGAATTTACTCAAAACACAAAAGCAACCGCTATTTCATTTGTAGTTGCAGGCGGTACTACTATCGGAGCAAATACCAAAGTTCTTTTATACGAAGGATGGACCCGTAATCTAATTGGAGAATCTGATTATCATGCAATTGCTGCAAATGAGATTAATGAAGATTTAAGCACAAATCCAATTGAAGTTACATTACCTTTTACTACTGGATTCCCAACTTTACATAAAGATTCTGTTTATTTTGCAGCTGTACAAGCAATGGGTGGAAGTGATTCAGTATGGATTGCTATTGGTTCTGTAAATCAACAACCTAGTTATGCAATGTATATTTTTGATACTGATAATAAATGGTATTATTACTCAAAAGGTAACAAACCTTCAATGATCAGATTAAAAACATCTACAGAAGCTGGCTTAGAAAATGTTGATAATAGTGCTTTTGCATTATTCCAAAACACTCCAAATCCTGCAAATAATTCTACAAAAATTGCTTATGAAATTAAACAATCATCAAAAGTAAGCATCAATATTTCTGACATAACTGGAAGAATTATTTTAAGCATTGACAAAGGATTACAAAATTCTGGCTATTATAATGAAGAAATTGACTTGAGTAAATTTGCTGCAGGTACATATTTCTACACATTAAAAGCGGGAGATTCTCAAAAAACAAAGAAAATGATTGTAAAATAAGCAATCAATTCAGATAATTGAAAAGCAGCCAAGTATAAAGGCTGCTTTTCTTTTTTATATAGGCTTTTATTTATATAATCCTTTCAAATGCCCGTTTTTCCCGATAAAATCTAATAAAGATTTTTAACTGAGAAATATTCGATTTTAAAGCTTAAATACTTAACTTTAAATATCGTGGTTTTTTATGGTTTTTATTGATTATAAATTTGTTTCAAAAAAATTCTAATTATAAAAACTTATAAAAAATGAAAAAATTTTCTTTTATGCTTATTTCAGTTTTGATAGCTGTAACATCTTTAGCTCAAAACACTTATCTACAATCAAAACGTATTGATTATTCATCAAAAACCAAACACATCAGTGGTGTTGAAATCGGTAAACAGTCAATTTTTACCGATGAAATTCAAACAAAAGCCAACTTATTGAACGAAGGTTTTGAAAGCACAACATTTCCTCCAACAGGATGGTCAAAAGTTGATGGAACTGCTTCTGCTACTAATCAGTGGAAAAGAGATAATTTGTCGCCTAATACCGGAAGCTGGGGTGCAAGGATTGAATATTCACCAAACACCCAAAATGAATGGCTTATTACACCTTCTGTAAATTTAACTTCATTAACCGCACCTGTTCTTGAATTTTGGTGGAATATGAGCTACTATTGGGGACAATCTCCTAACAATAATTACGATTTTAAAGTTAAAGTGAGTACCAACGGCGGTACAAGCTGGACAACCGTATGGACAGAAGACAGTGCTGGAAGTTTTGAAAGCTGGGTTTACTATAAAAAAGAAATCAGTTTGGCAGCTTATCAAACTGCTACAAATTTTAAAGTAGCATTTCAATACATTGGCACTGATGGTGGCGACTTATATTTAGATGACATCAAAATTGGCGAATTACCTGTAAACAGACTGGAATATGCCAAAATATGGGCAGGCCAATCAAATTACTATTATGATGATATAAAACTTTGGAGTGGATATTCCCGAATTCCTTTCGGACAAAAATTGATTGCAAGTTTTGGTGCAGATTTGAAAAACACAGGAAGCGGAACTCAGAATAATTTGAAGTTTTATGCAAAAGAATTAACAACAAATTCTTTAGCTAATTCAACTGCATTAAACCTTGGTATGTTTACAAACGATACATTAGAAGTTGATTCATTAATCAGATTTGAGAATACCGGAAACTATAAAATTATGATGTATGCTTCTTCTGATTCAATAAATCAGTTTATTTATACCGATACTTTTAATGTAAATGTAAACAAAACACCGATTACGGTGGGTGCAAATACTGTAAATATGGGTGTTTATTCGCGCGACAATAATAATTATGATGGATGGGGAACCTGGGGTGGTTATGAAGGCGGAGCTGCAAAACCTTTTCAGTTTGCTAATGCATATGAAATAAATCAGAATACTTATGCATCATCAATAGAAGTTGTGTTAAGTGGTTTAACAAAACCAAATACCATGATAAAAACTTCGCTTTACAGAGGTTGGGATTGGGATAGCAAAGTTTTAATTGCTGAATCAGATTATCATACGATTCTTGCTTCTGAAATTCCAGCAAACTCTAGCTCAAATCCAGTGGCAATTAATTTGTTTTTCAACAACAACGAGACTCCAATACTAGAGAAAGATTCGGTATATTTTGCAACAGTTCAGGGTTTTGGTGGAAACGACACCGTATATATCGCTATTGGTAGCCATATTCCTCAACCCATTATTACATCATTTGTATATGATTACGCTTCAAATTCATGGAAATGGTCTGATGTAGATAAAGATCCTAAAATGATTCGTCTGAAAGTGGTTGATCAACCAATTCATGTTGGCATAGCTGATGCGGAATTATTACAACCAAAATTGTATCAGAACACACCAAATCCTGCTAATAAAACAACCCGAATATCTTATGACTTGATAAAACAAGAAAAAGTATTAATCGAAATTTTTGATTTAATGGGCAAAAAAGTTGCAGATTATAATCTAGGTAATCAATCATCAGGATTTCATTCTATCGATATAGATTTAACGAAATTAACACCAGGAACTTATTTTTATTCTTTAAAAACTGAAGATTATCAAAAAACCAGAAAAATGATAATTTGGTAGACTTCTTATTTACTATAAGGAAAAGGCTGTTTGAAAATCAAACAGCCTTCTTTATTTATAAATATTATAAATAAAAATGTAAGTAAAATAATATCAACAACCAACAAGCTTTGTGTTATAGTTTAAATAACTGCTTAACTAGGTTGTTTGTCAACAAAATCAAATTCAGCTTGTTGTAAAATAGTATCAATTTACAATAAACATTGAAGAAGTTTTACACCTTATTCTATAAAATATTCAGGTTTTATTATGATGGTTTTCGCAGCATGACCGTAGGTAAAAGACTTTGGTTGATAATCTTAATAAAACTTTTTATTATGTTTGCTATATTAAAAGTGTTTTTCTTTCCAAATATTCTGAAAAAGAAATTTGAAACTGACGAAGAAAGAAGTAATTATGTTATAGAACAATTAACTAAATAATAATAAAAATGCTAGAGAGTTTAGATTTATCTGCCGTTAATTGGTCGAGAGGACAATTTGCACTAACAGCTATCTATCACTGGATATTTGTTCCGCTCACCTTAGGCTTGTCTTTCATTATAGCCATAATGGAGACCATTTATTACAAAACAGGCAATCCGGAATGGAAAAAAATAACCAAATTCTGGATGACTTTATTTGGTATCAATTTCGCAATTGGAGTTGCAACAGGAATTATTATGGAATTCCAGTTTGGTACTAATTTTTCAAACTATTCGTGGTTTGTAGGTGATATTTTTGGAGCACCACTTGCTATCGAAGGTATTATGGCATTCTTTATGGAATCTACATTTATTGCAGTTATGTTTTTTGGCTGGAAAAAAGTAAGCAAAGGATTCCATTTAACATCTACGTGGCTGGTTGCCTTAGGTTCAAATTTATCGGCATTGTGGATATTAGTTGCCAATGCTTGGATGCAAAATCCTGTTGGTATGCATTTTAATCCGGATACCGCACGCAATGAAATGACCAATTTTTGGGATGTATTATTTTCGCCTGTAGCAATTAATAAGTTTTTACATACCATTTCATCGGCTTATGTTTTATCTGCTGTATTTGTAATTGGCGTAAGTGCCTGGTTTATCATCAAAAAAAGAGAACATCTTTTTGCAAAGAAAAGTATGATAATTGCGGCAATTTTTGGTTTGTTAGCCGGAATTTTTGTAGCTGCTACCGGCGATGGTTCTGCTTATGAAGTAACCCAAAAACAACCCATGAAACTGGCAGCAATGGAAGGTTTGTATGAAGGAAAAACTCAGGCTGGCTTGGTTGCAGTTGGTATGTTGACTCCCGGTAAAAAATATGATGATGGAAAAGAGGCTTTTGTTTTCAAGATTGAAATTCCCAAAATGCTTTCGTTGTTGGGCTACCGAAATGCAGATGCTTTTGTACCGGGTGTTAATGATTTGGCAAATGGCAATCCCCAATACGGTTTGATTTCGGCAACCGAAAAAATTGAAAGAGGAAAAATTGCCATCAACACATTGCGTGAATACAAATTAGCCAAAAAAGCAAACGATACTTTAAAAGCTCTGGCTTTGGCTAGCAAATTTGATGAAAAAACGCCAGAAGGCAAAGCTTTCCTGAACGATTATTTTAAATATTTCGGTTATGGTTATCTCAATAATCCAAAAGATATTATTCCCAATGTACCTTTAACTTTTTATAGTTTTCACGTAATGGTAGCATTAGGTTTTCTGTTTATCATCTTTTTTGTTTTGGTAATTTACTTTGTATTGAAACCTGATTTTGAAAATAAAAAATGGTTGCTTTACACTTCAATTATCATGATTCCATTAGCTTATATTGCATCGCAAGCTGGCTGGATAGTTGCAGAATTAGGTCGTCAGCCTTGGGCTATTCAGGATTTGATGCCAACTGTAGCTGCTGCTTCTCAGATAGATTCAAATTCAGTAATAACTACTTTCTTTTTATTTGCAATCATTTTTACAGCTTTACTTATTGCCGAAATAAAAATATTAACTAGCCAAATCAAAATTGGACCTAAAGATGGAGGACACAAATAATGTTTGAAAATTTATCACTTTTAGCTTTACAACAGTATTGGTGGATAATCGTTTCATTACTTGCTGCTATACTGGTATTTCTGATGTTTGTTCAAGGCGGGCAAACCCTTATTTACACCATTGGAAAAACCGAACTTCAACGTAAAATGATCGTAAATGCCTTAGGTAGAAAATGGGAATTTACCTTTACTACCTTGGTAACTTTCGGTGGTGCTTTTTTTGCATCTTTTCCTTTGTTTTATTCCACTAGTTTCGGAGGTGCTTATTATGTTTGGATGGCGATATTGTTTAGTTTTGTAATTCAGGCTATTGCTTACGAATTCAGAACCAAACCTAATAACTTTCTGGGACAGAAAACCTATGAAATCTTTTTGTTCCTTAACGGAGCTTTGGGAACCATTTTAATAGGAACTGCAGTTGCTACTTTTTTTACAGGTGCCGAATTTAAAGTTGACAAAATGAATCTGGTTGACATAACCAGCAACAAACTACCTGTAATTTCTACTTGGGAAGGGCCGGCTCATGGATTGGAAGCTGTTTTGAATTTTCAGAATGTAGCATTGGGATTGGCTGTTTTCTTTTTAGCACGTATTTTGGGTGTTCTGTATTTTATGAATAATATTGATGAAAAAGAAATCTTTGCCCGTTCAAAAAAACAATTACTAATCAACACTTTACCCTTTCTGGTATTTTTTCTGTTTTTTGTTGGCAGACTAATGTTTATCGACGGATTTGCAGTAAATCCGCAAAGTAAAGAAGTTTTTATGGAAAGCAATAAATATCTGAACAATCTTTTACAAATGCCAATCGCTTTGGGAATGTTCTTAGTTGGAGTAGTTTTGGTTTTATTCGGTATATTAAAATCTTTGTTTAAAGACAGTACCAATGGGATTTGGTTTGCAGGTTTGGGAACTGTAATTACTGTATTCACACTATTTATAATAGCAGGTTTCAATAATACAGCTTATTATCCTTCATCTGCCGATTTACAGAGTTCATTAACTATCGAAAACAGTTCATCAAGCCATTTTACTTTAACGGCTATGAGCTATGTTTCGCTAATGGTTCCTTTTGTTTTGGCGTATATTTTTTATGCTTGGAAATCAATTAACAATAAAAAAATTGATGCCAACGAAATGAATGAAGAAACACATTTGTATTAATTCATTAAAACAGAACATTATGTATATTAAAGAAATATTATGGTTGGTAAGTTGGCCCGTACTCATTTATTTGAGTTATAAATTGGCTTTTATTGCCATTAAAAGTTTTGAAAAAAATCAAGAAAATATTTAGTCATTTATTCGAGATTTTCTTATAATTTTGATGAGGTTATCGTATTAAAACAAGATAACCTCATTTTTTTATCAATATGAAGAAATTATTCAAATTACAATTGCATTGGCAAATTTTAATTGCCTTAATATTAGCCATTTCGTTCGGGATTTTTTTCCCTGAGCATGTAAATTATGTGAGCTGGATGGGCGAATTGTTTCTGAGAGCACTCAAAATGATTATTATTCCTCTCATTGTAAGTTCGATGATAATGGGTGTAGCCAATATAGGCAATTCCGAAAACCTGGGAAGGATTGGCATTAAAACAATTGGTTTTTATATGCTTACAAGCCTTATTGCCATACTTACCGGCTTAGTTTTAGTTAATCTGATAAAACCTGGTTTAGGTATTGATATTGGATTTACACAAAGTGTAAATAAAGAAACATTTGGCAATCAATCATTGGGGAATATACTACTTCGCATAATTCCCGACAATATATTTGATGCGATGGCAAAAGCTGACATCCTTTCTATCATTTTCTTTTCCTTACTTTTTGGTTATTTTATGACCAAACTGGAAGAAAAACACAGTCAGCCACTTAAAAAATTCTTCGATGCTTTATTCGAAATTATGATGAAAATTACCATGTTTGTTATCAGATTTACACCAATTGGGATATTCGGAATTGTAGCAGGTGTTATTGCAAAGCAAGCCGGTGATACCGATTCGCTGCTTTCTATCTTTCAACGCATGTCGGTTTATATGCTCTGTGTTTTGGGTGGAATTTTCTTTCACACTTTTATTACGATGTCTGTTGTATTAAAAATTGGCAAAATAAATCCGATAAAACACCTGAAAAACATGAGTACCGTAATGCTAACCGCATTTTCAACTTCTTCTTCAAATGCAACTTTACCCATAACAATGGATGCTGTAGAAAACAAATGTGGAGTTTCAAACAAAATAAGTAGCTTTACCTTGCCTTTGGGTGCTACAGTAAATATGAATGGTACAGCACTTTACGAATGTGTAGCGGTTATCTTTATAGCTCAGGTTTATGGAATTGAACTATCGGTTTATCAGCAATTTGTAATTGTAATGACCTCATTACTTGCTGCTATTGGTTCAGCTGGAATTCCGATGGCAGGCTTGGTAATGATGACGGTAATTTTAAATGCTGTGGGTTTGCCACTGGAAGGTATCGGATTGATTTTGACAGTTGATCGAATTTTAGATATGTTCCGCACTTCGTTAAATGTTTACGGTGATACTTGCGGAGCTGTAGTAATTGCCAAATCGGAAGGAGAAACACTTAACGTATGAATAAACAACTGATTACGTCACAAATATTTTTGCTAATTGTAAGTTTTATTTTCGGGGCTAACTATTGGATAAGCAAAAGCTTAATGCCCGATTATTTGAATCCATTTCAATTGCTGATTATTCGGACTGGAGGTGCTGCAGCTATTATATGGATTATACAGATTTTTGCAAAGAAAGAAAAAGTAGTTTTTAATGATTTGGTTTTATTGGCTGTTTGTGCTTTGTTCGGTATTGCTTTCAATCAAGGTTTTTTATACATCGGTTTAAACAAAACCTCACCTTTTGATGCATCAATAATTCACACAGCCAACCCACTAATAGTTATGCTTATAGCCGCAGCAGCAATAAAAGAAAAAATAACCTTATTAAAATCATTTGGAATTTTACTAGGTTTATCTGGAGCTTTATTTCTGATACTTACCAGCAATCATTCTTCCAATAATATGAGTTCGCTTATCGGCAATCTCTTTATTTTTGCCAATGGAGCATCCTATGCCATTTATTTGGTTATCGTAAAACCATTGATGAAAAAATATACAACCATGACAGTTTTGAAGTGGGTTTTCCTTTTTGGTTTCCTGTTTTCACTACCATTTACCAAAAGTAGCAACCTCATTGTAAACTGGAATGAGTTTTCTTCATTTCAGTGGTTTTCTTTGTTTTATATTATAATCCTTAATAGTATAGTTGCATATTTTCTGATTGTATATGCTCTTAAGCATGTATCAGCGAGCATAGTAGGATATTACACCTATCTTCAACCACTTATAGTAGCAATAATTGGAATTATCAGCGGAACCGAATTTCCAAGCTGGATTAAAGTTTTTTCTGCTATGTTGATTTTTGCTGGAGTTTATCTGATAAATAAACAAAAAAGCCCAACAATTTCTTGTTGAGCTTTTTGTACCCCGGGCGGGACTTGAACCCGCACGACCGCAATGGTCACAGGATTTTAAG